>WQXJ01000040.1 GCA_009784895.1 Micrococcales bacterium
TGGTGGGTTGACGTGGCGGGGATGGTTCCCGGTGTCTGAGCCCAGTGTTGGTTTCCGGTGTCCAGAGACACTAGTTGCCTATGTCCTGAGACATGGGTTTCCTATGTCCTGAACCACAACACTTTCGGGGGCGCCATTTTCTTGGTGCCGCTGGCCTTGCTGGGCCCCTGACCTCTTTGACAGGGAACCCAGGGCACAACCAACTGGGGCCGGGTCCAGGACTCGGCCCCAGTCAGCCTTGAGACTAGTGGTCCTCTTGCAGCGCCTGGCGCATTTGGTTGCGAATCTGGTGGGCGTGCCAACCGTCATGCGACAACTGCTTGGCCTGTTCGCCGTCGAACACAGGCGACATTTGCTTGGCACCGGGCAGCCAGAGCCAAGCCGGGTTGAGCAGCACTGGCGGGCCGTCGGCGTCTTCGTTTTCGGCCATGCCGAGGTCTACTAGCACAGCGTGCTGGTAGTTGTAGTGACGCTTGATCGTGTCAAGTCGGGTTACCTCGGCCTCAAGATGTGCCACACCGTGGGTCTTGAGTTCGATCACCAGCAAGTTGTCGCCAGGTCCAGACAAGCCGCGGTGGTGGATCGAAATGTCGACCGGCCGCGATTCGGGAACAGGCGAGGTTGAGCCGGAATCAGGCTTGTTGCCATGGCCAACGCGGTTGTACTCGACGTCGACATCCCAGGTCCGCTCGTATTCAGTGCGCAGACGCCACGCCAATTGGCTGGCGATTACACGCTCGGAGGCGGGCAGTGGAAGACGGATCGTCTCTAGCAGTGAGTATTCGTCCAGAATGAGGGTAACGAGCGCCGTGCGAAGCCGGGCTTCGATATCGATGTATGACATAGCAAGAATCTACCTCAATTGGGGCCGCTCGCCACGGCAGCTTTGCCTTAGAGCTGGACCAGTTGCCGGGTTTCCACCTTGCCTTGGCCGCCGTAACATAGGAAACCTCTACGATCCGGTGCCAATGATGATGCAAGGAGGATCTGGTGGCAGTGTTTGATCGCCTGGGCCAACAGGGCGCCAGTGCCGCTTTACCCGCCTCACTGACGCAGGACCGAATCAAGCAAGCATTGGCCGCCCAGGACTGGACCAGCCATGTTGATTCCGATGGCGACCTCATGGGTTTTTGGGACAACAACGTCTTCTACTTCTACCTTTACGGCGAGCAAGAAGAGATCCTGCAGGTCAGGGGTCGGTGGCACCAGGCTCTACCAATCGAATACCGTTCCACTCTGCGACAAGTCATAGATGACTGGCATTTGAACAAGATCTGGCCCAAGGCCTACTCGCGGGTCGATGACGCTGGCCGCCTTTGGGTTCTAACCGAGCATTCGGTCGACTGGGAGTACGGCGTTACCGATCAGCAGCTAGCTTTGACCTTGCGCTGCGCCATCACCACCTCGTCAGGGCTGTTCAAGGAACTGGCGGCCCGCTTCATAGTGCCTTCAGCCGAAATCGAGCAGCCGCCTGAAGACTGGTGACCCGGCCCAGAACAGCCAGGATTCGGCTGCGCTTCGGACCCGAGTTCGTTCAAGCACCTTAGTGCCTTGAAGAGCACCAGGCTCACCCCCTATTCGCCACCGACACCGAGTCACAGCGTTGCGTGTGTGACCTAGCGGAATGGCAGGTCGAGCGGCCGTGACCTAGCGGAAAAACAGGCTGACCAGCCGTGACCTTGCACCAAAACAGGCTGACCAGCCGTGACCTTGCATCAAAACAGGCTGACCAGCCACGGCTTAGCGTCATAACAGGCTGACCAGCCACGGCTTAGCGTCATAACAGGCTGACCAGCCGTGACCTTGCACCAAAACAGGTCGTGCTTTTGTGCCGTGGGGATGACCAGGCCAAACGCATCGCCTCAAGAATTCGCACCTGCTTTCGTGCATGGTCGTGGCGGCTTGACCTGCGATAATACTAGGTCACGGCAGCTGGACCTGCGTTCGTACAAGGTCGTGGGGCTTTGACCACGGTCGCTGCCAAGCGCCCAACTCGCGAAAGAGGCGGCGGGCTCCAGGTGGGCGACCACGCGACATCGGGCCGCGGCAGGCCACATGAGTTTCCCGCTTCAGGGGTGTTTGAGCGTCTTGCCGATCTAGTGGAACCGTGACCTGCAATGTTGCGCTGTGGGATGTGACTGAGGATCAGGATTGGAAAACGTGCCTGGATAGGGGTGTCCATCCCGAGGTTGCCAACCGCCTCCGACCGACCAAAGTCCTGAAACCAGGTGTTTGCACCGCGAAACCTGCTGTATCTGCCAGCGTAGGGACCACCCTCGAAGGAAAACCGCAGGTGAGAGCTCCGGGCTTGGGGATGGTTTGGCAGATCCACCAGGTCTGGTGGACAAGGCGATACAGACGACCACAGCTGGTGGCCCGAAACACATTCCTGGGCGCCCGGCAGTCCAGTAGCCCCACTGACCTGCACACCATTCCGACACAACCATGGTCTCTAGCCCGGCGGCCGCCCCGAAGGGTGTTACTTAGGCGGGAAACCCAGGGGATACAGCTGATGCGATCTGCTGCTGCGCCTGGCACACTTCACCCCAATGATTGTTACGCCTGGCACACTCAACCCCGATGATTGTTGCAGTTGGCGCAATCAACTCCATAGTGACCTGGGCGTTTACCAGGACGATTGTGCAAGACGTAGCAACGAGTCTCAGGCTGTGTGCCAGGCGTAACAATCGATCCGCCAACAGGTCGTTTGTGCGAGGCGTGGCCGGAGCGAGGATCACCAGGCCTGGTGGCATGGCGGGTCCTTGCCACGGCACCTGAGTCTCCCACTTCAGGGGTATCTGGGCGTCTTACCGATCTGGTGGGGCTGTGACCTGAAGTGTTGCGCTGCGGGGTGTGACTAACGATCAGGATTGGGAAGTGTGACTAGATAGCGGTGCTTATCCCGAAGCTACCAACCGCCTTCCAACGTGTTTGCATCGCGAAAGGTGCAGGTTCGATAGTCAGTCCGGCTGACCGACAGGCGGTTTGCGCTGGTCGAACTGGCCAAGCCGGTGCCGGGCGCGACGTTGGGTACGGGAAAAGGCGGGCTGACCGGTGCGACCGCGGTTGCCTGCTCGACCTCGCCGCGGTTGCGGCCGGCCGCCATCAGCCGCAGGGTGTTGCCCGCCCAGGTGAACCCGAGGAACGCGATCACCATGCCCCCCACCCGGGCAGAAGCAGCCCAGACCGCCACGCCGATGCCCAGGACAACCAGTGAGCCCAGCAACTGGAGGATGATCAACGCCGTCCGGGCCGCCTTGTACTGCCCGGACTTGTACAACGACACGATTCCCATGATGACGCCGACCACCAGGAAGCCCGCAGCGAGCACCATGAGGGCCACCATCGGAGCGCCGGCACTGTTATCCGAAACCGTCCCAACGACGGCGAACAGCCCCCATGAGACCGCCAACCCCACGATGTAAAGCAGGACTGTCTTTGACCGGGCTGTCTTTCGCCACAACAGCCACAGCAACAGTGACGCGATCCCGGCGGGGATGACAAAGCCGAACAGGGGCCCAAGAATCTCCATTCCGCTCCTTGTTTTGATGCCCAGGCTCCCCAGCCAGGTCATTTAGAGCTTTGTCACCGGCGCAAAGCGCAGCAAGATGCGTTTGACCCCGGTGTCACCAAAGTCGATCACGGCCAGGGGCTGGTCCCGGGTCGGTGTCACCTCCAGGACTGTGCCCAAACCGTAGGTGTCATGCGTCACCATATCCCCAACGCTGAGATCAGGAATGTCCCGGGCCGGCCGCGGCGTGGCCGAACCAAACACTGGTTTGGCCTCTGACCGCTCACCAGTCCTGGCCGGCCAGCTGGGCTCCCGCCTGAACCCAGCCGAAGGCCAAGTAGACCCCACCGTCGCCCTTTGCGCTGCTGCCCCAGAGCCAAGACTCTGCCAATCGATCGCCTGTGGAGGAATGTCACCTAAGAACTGCGATGGACCAAGCGCCGTCTGAGCCCCCCAAGTTGTCCGGCTCTCTGCCCTGGTCAGGTACAACCGTTCCCGTGCCCTGGTCAAAGCAACATAGGCCAAGCGCCGTTCTTCTTCCATTTCGCTGTCTTGACCAAAAGAGCGGGCGTGGGGGAACGTGCCCTGCTCCAGCCCGGTGGCAAAGACTACTGGGAACTCCAAGCCCTTGGCCGTGTGCACCGTCATCAAGGTGACCTGTCCCTGCGGCCGGCCATCGGCGCTGTCCGCTTCACCTGAGTCCAATTGATCGGCATCGGCCACCAGGGCGACCCGCTCAAGGAAATCTGCCAAGGTGCCATCCTCTACGCCGCGCTCAAACTCGGTCGCCACGGTGAACAACTCGTTCAGGTTTTCTACCCGGGCTGTCTCTTGTGGGTCGGCTGATTCCTGTAACCAAGCCAAATAGCCCGATTCCTTCAGCGCATGTTCCAGGATTTTGGCCGGCCCGGCGCCTTCTTGACTCATCTGACCCAGGTTGGCCAGTAGGTTGGCCAAGGCTTCGATCGCCCGAACCGCCCGCGGCGTTAACCCGGTAATCTCGCCGGCCTGGCTCAGGGCTGCCCCAAACGAAATCTGCCGGGCCTGGGCGTAGGCCTGCACCGCCACCTCGGATTTGGCTCCCAGGCCCCGCTTTGGCAGGTTGAAGATGCGCCTGACCGAGACGGTGTCATCTAGATTGGCCGCCGTCCGCATATATGCCAGCGCATCGCGAACCTCCCGGCGCTCGTAAAAGCGGGTCCCACCAATTACTTTGTAGGGCAAACCCACCCGCACCAAGACTTCCTCCAAAGCCCTGGATTGGGCGTTGGTGCGATAGAAGATGGCCACGTCTGCTGGGACTATGCCTTCGGCATCGGACAAAGCGTCAATCGTTTTGGCCACATATTCGGCTTCGTCGTGTTCAGACTGGGCCACGTATCCGACCACTTTGGGCCCGTCACCCTGGGCCGTCCACAACTGCTTGGCGACGCGGTCCTTGCCCTTGGCAATGACCCCATTGGCCGCATCGAGGATGTTCTGGGTCGAGCGGTAGTTCTGTTGCAGCAGAATCGTGGTGGCGTCCGGATAGTCAGCCGTGAACTGGGTGATGTTCCGCAACGTCGCGCCCCGAAAGGCGTAAATCGATTGATCTTGGTCACCTACCACCGTCAACTGGGCCGGCACCACCTTGTCACCTGACTGGCTGCCCGCTCTGACCCCAGCCAAGGCCCGGACCAGCAAATATTGGGCGTGGTTGGTGTCTTGGTATTCATCAACCAGGATATGACTGAAGCGCTGGTGGTAGCTCTGCGCCACTTGGGGAAAGGCCTCGAGCAGGTTGACCGTCTGCATGATCAGGTCGTCAAAGTCCAAGGCATGGGAGCGCTGGAGACGCTCCTGATAGGCCTGATAGACCCGGGCCGTGGCCTGGTCAGCCGGATTCGACTGCCGCATAGTCGAGGCGAAATCATCCGGGGCGATCAGCTCGTTCTTCAGCTTCGAAATCCGGTTGGCCAGCCACTTGACTTTGAAGTTCTCTTTGTTGATGTCAAGGTCATCGAGCAGTGTGGTAATGAGCCGTTGTGAGTCCTGAGCGTCATAGATGGTGAAGGAGGACTTCAACCCCAGCGTGGCGGCCTCGCGCCGCAGAATCCGAACACAGGCCGAGTGGAAGGTCGAAACCCACATCCACTTGGCGGCTGGCCCAACCAGGGCTTCAACCCGCTGTTTCATCTCCGCCGCGGCCTTGTTGGTAAAGGTTATGGCCAAGATGGACGAATGCCGGGCTTGGCCGGTGGCCAACAAGTAGGCGATGCGGCGAGTCAAGACGCGGGTCTTACCCGACCCGGCCCCGGCCATAATCAGCAGCGGCGTGCCTTCGTGGACCACGGCCTGTTTCTGTTCAGCGTTCAGGTCTTCAAGAATCGGGGTCAAATCGCCTTTGGCCCGGATGTCTCCAGGCGCAATGGCCTGGCTTGGCGCTATCGATGGCAGCCTGGACAGGTCGATCAAGCCGGGCAGGTGACCTTGGACCGGGCCCAAAACGGTTTCGTCATTCATTTCGCCTCACAGCCTAGGACGCGGCACCGACGCCTTTGGCCTGCCGCTCCGGGCAGCCCACCAACCGCCAGTTCAGGCTTTGGCAGCACCGGCTTTCGCCCCTGTTTGCGCCAGTCCAGGGTTTGGCAGCATCGTGGTGCCAAACCCTGGACTCGCTGTGGCGGCGCCGCCTGGGCTGGCACAATGGCCTGGTGTCCACGCCCGCGCCGCTACGCCGCCGGCCTGGGACCATGCCCGCCACCGTTACCGGCACCGAATCGCCCACGCCATTGCTTAGGCGAGTTTTCTTCACCTGCCCCGACCTGACCCGGGCCCGCCCGCCGGCAGTTGGGGCTTGGCTGCGGGGCTATTTTCCAACGCCCGATGCCGGAACATCAGTTGGTCCGGCCGCCGTTAGCGAAGTGGCCAGTTGCGTTCCCCGCGCCTACACGCTGGTTGATTTCGACCGCGATCAGGGCAGCTTTGCCCTCGACTTTGTGCTGCACGGTCTGGGTCCAGCCGCCCTTTGGGCCGCCGGAGCCAAGTCCGGCGATGTGTTGCCGATTAGCGGCCCACTGGGTCGGGGACAAGTTGACCAGCGCTTCAAGCGTTGGGTCTTTCTGGCTGATACCACCGCCCTGCCGGCAGTGCGCCAGTGGCTGGCAGCCCTCAGAGCGGGCTCAAGCGCCATAGTCCATCTTTGGGCGCCGGGGCCTGGTGAACGCCAGGACTTGGTAGGCCCCAAAGACCTGGCTGTGACCTGGCACTACGATCAATTCGACCCGGCCGCCTTGATCCAGACCGACAGCCTGACTGAGGCGGGCTGGTCGCTGAGCGACCCCCAGGTCAAACTCTGGATTGCCGGAGAGGCTGGACAGGTCACCGCCGCCCGCCAAGTGCTCGCCCCAATGGGCCTGGCCCCAGGCAGTCTGGCCGCCGCCGGCTATTGGCGCCGCGGCCAGCCCAGCTTGACGCCCGGGTAAAGCCTGTGGCGTGGATGCTAAGCCTCGCAATCAGGTGGTTGGGGCGAGGCGCCGGATGGTCAGCGCCGGGATCGTGGCGAGGAGCCACAGCCCGGCCCCAAAGGTGAAAGCCAGGTGGAAAGACAGCTGGTCAACCATCAATCCGGCGGCCAGCGGTCCAACAATGGAACCGAAATCGCCACACATCGAATAGACCGCCACCGCCCGGTCCTTAGCCGGGCCGGCGGCATCACCCACCAGGGCCGCCGGTGCACTGCCCAACAAGGCTGCGCCAACCGCGTAGCAGCACATGGCCAAGGTCAGCCAAACCATCGAGCCTGACCACGGCACCGCCGCCAGCCCGACTCCACAAAAGACCGTCCCGGCCACCAGGGGCCAGCGGCGTCCAATCCGGTCGACCAGCCAGCCAGCCGGCAACACCAGAGCCGCCTGTAATGCCGCCGAGATCATCAAGGCCAGTCCAATCCAAGCCGCTGCTTGGGCCGGGGAGTTGGCCAGTGTCGCCACCACGAAAAGCGGGATCAGCGCCGCTCTGGTGCCGTGGCTGTTCCAGCCGTGCACCAAGTTGGCCAAACAGGCAGTTTGGAAGCGCCGGTCCTTCACAGCCAGGCGCAAGGGCAGCGGCGTTGCGGCAGGCGAGACGCCGGCATCGGGCCCGGTGCCGGACCCCGCCGGGGAGTCAACCTCACCTTTACGCTCCAGGCCCAGGGCCACAAGCACCGCCAGCCCTAGTGTCAAGGCGTAGAAGAAAAACGGCGCTCGCAGCGAAATGGCGGCGAACAGGCCCCCAAACGGCGGTCCGGCCATAGCGCCCACCAGGAAACCGCCCTGGTAGAGCCCGGCCGCCCGGCCACGTCTGCTGGCCGGCACCGAACTGAGCAGTAGCGACATACCAGAGACAGAAAACATCGCTGAGCCGACCCCGCCCAGGCCGCGCAGCACGATCAACCAGGCGTAGGTCGTGGCCAACCCGGCCGCCGCACTAGACAAAGCCACGATGGCCAAGCCGCTGATCAAAACCCGGCGGTGGCCCAGGCGGTCAACCAGCCGGCCCACCGCCGGGCTGAAGACAAAACGCATCAGGGCAAAGGCGGAGATAACGGCAGCCGCCAAAAAGGCGTTGGCGCCGAATTGCTGGGCGTACATCGGCAGGACTGGCGAGACAATGCCAAAACCGATCGCTACTGCCAGCGAAATGCCGCTAAGCAGCCAAACGTTACGACCCATTAGATGGACTAGACCAGCCGGCGGCGGGAGGCCCAGCGGGTCAGTTCGGCTCGATTCGACAATTGGAGCTTCCGTAACACCGCGCTGACGTGGGTTTCTATGGTTTTGACGGAAATGAACAGCTCGCTGGCGGCCTCGCGGTAGGTGTAACCCCGGGCGATCAACCGCATAACCTCTTGTTCGCGGGCGGTCAGCCGGTCGAGCTCCTCGTCACTAACCGCCAGATCAGCCGCGCCAGTGCCAAAGGCATCGAGCACAAAGCCGGCCAGTCGTGGTGAGAAGACGGCATCGCCCCCAGCGACTTTTTCGACTGCGGCCGTCAGTTCGCGGCCGGAAATCGACTTAGTGACATAACCTCTGGCGCCGGCCCTGATCACGGCCACGACGTCTTCAGCCGCGTCAGACACTGACAAGGCTAGGAACTTGACCTCGCCTAGTAGATCGGCACAGGCCATTAGAACCTCAGCCCCGCCGCCGCCTTGTCCGCCAGGTAGGTGGACGTCCAGCAGCACGACCTGTGGCAACAGGTGGCGCACCACCGCGATAGCCTCGTCGACCGAGGCGGCCTCACCAACTACGTCAACCTCGCCGCCTATCTCGGCTTTGGTTCCGGCCCGAAACAAACCGTGGTCATCGACCAGCACTACTCGTAGCTTGTCAGCCACTGTGGCCGTCCTTTCCGTTGGCCTCACCGTTGGCGTTCGGCATGGTCAAACGTATCTCAGTGCCGCCGCCCGGAGCGGGGGTAACCCCGGCCTGACCACCTTGGCGCCGCACCCGCCCCAGGATCGATTCGCGCACACCCAGCCGGTCTTCCGGCACGGCCTCCAAGTCAAAACCTTCACCGCGATCCTTGATGTAGACCGTCACCTCTGGGCCGGACAGCTCAGCGTAGAGGCTAACCGGTGGCCGGCCGTGGTTGGCGGCATTCAGCAGTGCCTCGCGGGTGGCACCAACCAGGGCCTGAAGCTTGGCCGTGGGTAGGGTGTCGCCAACCAGGACGATGCCGATTTCCACGCCCGTCAGATCCTCTGCCTCCCCGGCGACTTGCCTCAGCAGCTCTCCGAGTGAACTATCTGGCGTGGTTCGGTCCCGGTAGAGCCACTGCCTCAGTTCTCTTTCCTGGGCCCTGGCCAGTCTTCGAATCTGTTCAGGCTGGTCAGCCTTCGATCTGATAATGGCCAACGTCTGGAGGACAGAGTCGTGAAGGTGGGCGGCAATATCAGCCCGTTCAGCCTCTCGCTCCCGGCCGGCTCGCTCGTCACCCAGGGCTCTGATCAGCCGCAGCCACCAAGGCGCCGTAGCCAAGGCCACCCCGGCGACAACCCCAATTCCGGCCGCCACCGCCCCAACCAGCCGGCCTGGATCGGCCCCTCCGGTGATGAATAGCGCGATCGCCACGACCACCAGAATCAAGGCGCCACTGAGGTGCAGCAGCGAGACACCACGTGGGCTGGGACCGGCATCGATTCGCCCCAGCTGGCTCCAGGCCAGCCCCAGTCCAACCAGCATGATGATGGCTGGCCACAACCACTGGCTGGGGATGCCGACACCGCCTCTGGACAGCAGCAAGACGGCGGCCAAGGCCACCAGGGAGAGTCCGGCGGCCAGAAAGACTATTGGTTGGCGACCTTGAGCCGGCTTCAACCTTGGGGCTAGCCGGGCCAGAGCCGGGGTCTGGTCGATCCGCTCACCTGAAGGCACAGCCAACCAAAAGAAGACATAAACAATCACACCCGCTGCGGCCAGCCCGGTCACAACGAAAGCCAAACGCACCGCCCAGACCGGCAGGCCTAGGTGTTGGGCAATTCCAACTGCCACACCGGCAATGCGCCGTCCTCGCTCTGGCCGGCACAACGGCTGGCGGCTTGACGCCTGGGCCGGCCGCGCCCAGGCGGCCTGCTCATCCGGCCGCTGAGCCGGTTCGGGTGAGACGGTTTGCACCTCTTCATCGAACCACGTTGGCCGCCAATCACCTAGAAATCTGGTGCCACTCAGGGTCAAACTCAGGGCCACCGTGACGCCGATTCAGGGACAGCTCAGGGTGATCCCTCATAGTTGGGGCCAGGTGGGTGGAGCAGGCTGTATGGCATGACTACTCCCAGTGCGCCTGGGCCGGCCCAGCCAAGCGGCCCTTCCAGTGGTACCAGCTTCTTCAACACCATGCGCAACAGCGGTGTCTGGCGTTCAGACGAGCGCTGGATTGGCGGCGTGGCCGGCGGTCTGGCTGCCCGCCTTGGTTGGGACCCGCTGTTGGTTCGTGGCCTGTTCATCCTGCTGGCCTTGTTCTCCGGCGGCGGCGCCTTAGTCGCCTACGCCTTGGCCTGGCTGCTTCTACCCGAGCAGTCCGATGGTCGTATCCACCTCCAGGAAGCTACTTCCGGCAATCTGACAGCCGGGTTCTGGGGGGCCTTGGTCGCTTTTGTTTTGGGTTGTGGCGGCTCGGCCGCCTGGTCTGTCTGGTCGGGAGGTTTCGCCTTGTTCATCATGGTCGCCATCGGCGTGGCTGTTGTCATCTTGATTGGAGCCAACAGCGCCAAGAACAGGAACCAGTGGCCGGTTTCGCCGGCGAGCAGCGCGGCGGCGGCCGCATCTGCTCCCGCCCCGTCCGCCGGTGTCAGCGGGGGGTCTGACACCGCTGACGGGGCCGGTGGCAACCCACGCGCCTGGCAGGCCGGAGGCACCTCTTGGTCGAACCAAACCCAATCAACCGGAGCCAACACCAGTTGGACGTCCAATGCCCAGGCCGGCTCGTCAACTGGCGCCACCTGGACTAGCCAAACTCAGGCGCCGGCATCGGCCAGCCAATGGCAGCCGGCGCCGCCAAAGCCGCGCCGGCGGGCCGGCGGGCCGGTGACATGGGCTCTGATTGGCCTAATCCTGCTGCTGATCGCGGCCATGGCGGCCCTCGACCGCTACACCACCTTGTTTGGTCAGTGGCTAACACCGGCCTTGGCTCTGGGAGTCGTGCTAGTGGCCATGGGCTTCGGCATGGTTGTGCTGGGCCTGATGGGCCGGCGGGCCGGCGGCTTTATTGCCGCTTCGATTTGCCTGGCGGTTTTGGCCACGCCGGTGGTGGCGTTGGCCAACGCCGTTTCTGCCGGGGACGGCCAGCTGGTGGTGGGCGAGAGAACCTTTACTCCAACCAACATGAGTCAACTCAAAGACCGTTACGGCATGTCGATGGGTCAATTGACCGTTGACCTGACCAAGCTCCGGGTCCCGCCAGGCGAGACGGCTTATGTCAACGTGTCAGTCTCAATGGGCAAGGCCAACCTGATTGTGCCAACCGACACACCCATTCGAATCCATGCCCAAGTCGACGCCGGCACTGTCAACACGGGCAACATCATTGGCACCTGGCAGGTCGACTCCAGTGCCCGGGTCGGTGACCGTCACGGCACCAGTATCACCATTGGCCCCCGCGTGACCGTCGCCCAAAACGACGCCAGCGGCTTGGCCGTCAGCACCACTGCCCTATCACCCGAGGCGGCGGCTGGGGCCACGCCAATCCTCGACATCAGGGTCAATTGTTCAATGGGCCAGATCTACATCGCCGAACACCATAGAGGCTTGCCCAAAGCTCCTGATCCACCCGACCCAATTGACCCGCCCGACCCAATTGACCCGCCCAAGTGAGGAGCCGAAAGTGAACGAAAAAGATGCCGCCAAAGGCGAGCAGCTCGAAACCCAAGCCAGCCTCGCCGGCGAAAACACCAGCACCGACGCGGCTGCACCCACCGAGGCTGCGGCCCAGACCGAGGTCACAGCCCAGAGGGAAGTGACAGCGGATCTGGCCGCCGGCCTCGGTTCGGATTCGTCCACCGCGACACTGGCCGAACCGGTCGTGGCCTCTGACGCTGACACTGATGTCCCAGCTGCAACTGAGGTCATCGGTGACCAAACCGCTGCGGCCGAAGCCCTGCCAGCCCAGGAGCCGGCTGAGCCGGCCCCTGCGTCTCCGGCCGCAGCCCAAACAACCTGGACCCAGCCAGCCGCGGCCACCGCCACCACGCCCTATCCCCCAGCCCCGGTCAAAACCGGACCGCGGTTTGGTCTGGTGGTCTGGGGACTGTTGGTGGCAACGCTTGGCGTCTTCGTGGTGGTTGGCGCTTCTGGCCATGTCATTGATGGGCAATTGTTCTTCATTGGCATGATGGCTCTGGCTGGATTGGCCCTGATGGTCACGGCCCTGGTGGCCGCCGCCCGCCGCTCCAATCGCTAGCACCACCTAGTTAGCCAAAGCTCGACCTGGCGAGTTGGGGGTGTTGGTTACTCCCATTCGATAGTGGCTGGTGGTTTTGAGGTAATGTCCAAAACCACCCGGTTGATCTGGGGAATCTCGCCGGTGATGCGACCGGCGATCCGGGTCAGTAGCTCCGGCGGCAGGTGGACAACCTCGGCCGTCATGGCGTCTTGCGAGGCTATGGGCCGCAGCACCACCGGGTGGCCATAGGTTCGGTCGTCACCCTGGACACCAACCGAGCGAACCGTGGCCAGCAAGACCACCGGACACTGCCAGATCTGCCGATCCAGCCCGGCCGCCGTCAGTTCTTCACGCACAATCGCATCGGCCTGGCGCAGCAAGTCGAGACGCTCGGCTGTAATCTCACCGATTAGCCGGATGCCCAAACCTGGCCCGGGGAATGGTTGGCGCCAGACCATCGAATCCGGCAGACCGAGTTCCAAGCCGACCTGACGGACCTCGTCCTTGAACAGCTGTCGCAGCGGTTCGATTAGCTCGAACTGCAGGTCATCTGGCAGGCCACCGACATTGTGGTGCGATTTGATTACGGCGGCGCCTTCGCCGCCGCCCGATTCGACCACATCA
This sequence comes from Micrococcales bacterium, assembly GCA_009784895.1. Lineage (NCBI taxonomy): Bacteria > Bacillati > Actinomycetota > Actinomycetes > Micrococcales > Micrococcales bacterium. The sequence continues at coordinate 13,034 of WQXJ01000040.1, forward strand.
GGGTAGATAGTGCCTTGGACCAAGAACCGCACTGGGCGGCTGGCCCCTTCGCCAGCTCCTTTGCTGGCGGCCACTTGGCGGGCAGCGGCTTCAAAGACACGAATGAATTCCCGGCCTATGACCTTTCGTTTGGTCTCCGGATCAACTACGCCGGCCAAAGCGTCCAAGAAGCGTTGCCGCGCATCGACCACCATCAACCGGGCACCGGTAACAGCCACAAAGTCTTTTTCGACCTGCTCTAGCTCACCTTGACGCAGCAAACCGTGATCAACAAAGACGCAAGTCAGTTGGTCTCCCACGGCCCTTTGCACCAAAGCTGCCGAAACCGCCGAGTCCACGCCACCAGATAGTCCACAAATCACCCGATCTGGACCCACCAGTGCCCTGATCGCCGCTACTTGGCCGGCCACAATTGAACCCGGGGTCCAATCCGGCTCTAATCCAGCCTGGTTGTACAAGAAGTTCTCGATCAGCTTTTGCCCCAGCGGCGTATGAGCAACCTCGGGATGCCACTGGACGCCGTAGAGCCGGCGCGAAGTGTCCTCAAAGGCCGCCACCGGTGCGCCGTCAGTGCTGGCCAGGACCTCAAAACCGGGCGGCGGCTGGGTCACCGCAACACCATGGGACATCCAGACGGTTTGCTCGGCCGGACTAGCGGCCAACAAACCCGCCTCGCGGGCCACCACCCCGGCAACCGTCGCCCCGTACTCCCCTGAAGCGCCGGCATCGGCCACACCACCAAGCGCCAAGGCCATGGCCTGGAAGCCATAACAAATCCCCAGCACCGGCACACCGGCCTCAAGCAGAGCCGGATCAAGCTTGGGAGCACCAGCCTCGTAGATACTGGCCGGGCCACCGGAAAGCACTATCCCGCTTGGCGCCAGGGCCAGGACCTCGGCAGTCGGCATGGTGTGAGGCACTATCTCGCAATAGACACGCGCTTCGCGCACGCGCCGGGCGATCAACTGGGCGTATTGGGCGCCGTAGTCGACCACCAAGATGGGGCCAGGGCTGGTGGGCTGGGTGGTCACGCGGGCAACTCCTTCATTCAAAGGCCGGGTTCTAGTGGCTTTTTCCTATATAGACTTCACTGCATGCGGTGTGCCACTCCGGCGCACAGCCTGTCAAGGACGAAAGGCGTAAAGCGACATGGCACGTTCGGTCTACATCACCTCCGCCGAAACCGGAGCAGTCAAATCAATTGTGGCACTGGGTCTGGTTGAAGCCTTGAAGCGCAAATATGAGCGTGTCGGCATTTTCCGGCCCGTTTTGCGGCGCGACTCAGGCTCGGATCACGTCCTTGACCTGCTCAAATCCAGAGACACGATCGAGGCGGTGCGCGAGGTACGGATTGGCGTGACCTACGGTGAATTGCATGCCGACCAGGACGCCGCCTTAGTCAAGATCCTTGAGCGTTACAACGCTTTCAGGCGGCTATGTGATGTCGTGGTAGTTGAGGGCACCGACTACACCGATCTGCCCGGCGGCTCTGAGCTGGCCCTAAACGCCAACATTGCGGCCAATTTAGGCACACCAATGGTTCTGGTGCTAGCTGGTTCTGGCCGGGCGGCCAACCAGCTGCAAGTCTCAGCCAAACTGGCCATGGAAACTATCGCCCTGAACCACGGCACTGTCATTGGAGTGGTGGCCAACCGCTGCGGCCCCGACCAGCTTGACGCCGTCAGGACCAACCTGGCCGCGCTCGATGTGCCGGCTGCCGCCATACCCGATTCCCACACGGTTCTGGCCCCCTCGCTTGGCGCCATTTGCAGGGCCGTTGGCGGGACGTTGGTCTCCGGCTCAGAAGAGAGTTTTGGCCGCGAGGTCCAAGACATCGCCATTGGCGCCCAAGAAGTCGAACACGTTCTCAGCTCGCTGAAGGCCGGATCAGTCGTCATCACCCCGGCGGACCGGATTGGCGTGCTGCTGGGCCTAGCCTCGACCTCTGAGGATGACGCCTTCCCGCCGCTAGCCGGACTAATAGTGGGCGGCAATCATCCGATCGACCCAGCCCTAATGAAACGAGCCGGCGAACTCAGCGCCGATCTGCCCATTATCACCACGCCGCTCGACACCCTTTCGGCTGCGGCCGCCGCCTCACATGTCCACGGGCGATTTGACCTGGCCTCGCAGCAGCGCGTCGACGGGGTAGTCGAATTGTTCCAAGAGTCGGTTGACGCTTCGAAGTTCCTTGACGCCATCGACTCATACGCCAATACGGTGCAAACCCCGTCCGCCTTCCAAGCTGCCCTGCTTGAGCGGGCCAAGGCCGACATTCGACACATTGTGCTGCCGGAAGGCGAAGACGACCGGATTTTGAAAGCGGCCGCCCGGGTGCTTGAGCTGGGCGCGTCCAAGGTTTCGATCCTGGGCACTGAGACCGATCTCAAAGCTCGGGCCTCGGCCCTGGGGCTGGACCTGTCCGGCGCCAACATTGTCGACCCGGCTGACCCGGATTTGATTGACCGCTTTGCCGAGGAGTTGGCCAAGATCCGCGCCTCGAAGGGCATGACCAAAGACAAGGCCATGGACATTATGAAGGGTTCGCATACCTTCTTCGCCACCATGATGGTCCACCTAGGCATTGCTGATGGCATGGTCTCTGGAGCCTGCCACACCACTGCGGATACCATTCGCCCGGCTTTCCAGATCATTAAGACCGCCCCTGGGGTAGAGATTGTCTCTTCAGTCTTCTTGATGGCCCTGGCGGACAGGGTGCTGGTGTTTGGTGATTGCGCCGTCAACCCCAACCCGACCCCGTCCCAGTTGGCCTCTATCGCCATCTCCTCGGCCCAAACCGCCGCTGCCTTTGGCGTCGAGCCGCGGGTGGCCATGATTTCGTATTCAACCGGCACCTCCGGTATGGGTCCGGATGTCGATGCCGTCACCGAAGCCACCGAGATTGCCCAAAAGGCCGCCCCTGACCTGGCTTTGGACGGCCCGCTGCAATACGACGCGGCTGTGGTCGAATCGGTCGCCGCCTCGAAGCGACCGGGCTCACCAGTGGCCGGCAAAGCCACTGTCCTGATTTTCCCCGATTTGAATACCGGCAACGCGGTTTACAAGGCGGTCCAGCGTTCGGCCGGGGCCCTGGCCATTGGCCCGGTGCTGCAGGGCTTGGGTAAACCCGTCAACGACCTGTCCCGCGGGGCCTTGGTCGAAGATATTGTCAACACGGTGATCATCACCGCCTGCCAAGCGCAGTAGCATTACAACTAACCGGCTGGCCGGGCTGGCGGAGACGCCCTGGAGCAGCCAGAAACCCGTCCTCATGTCGCGTAAAGGAGCGTCCTACAGTGAGTGAATCAGTACTGGTTATTAATGCCGGCTCGTCTTCTATCAAGTACCAATTGGTCGATGTCGAAACTCGGGCCGCTCTGGCCTCTGGCCTGATCGAGCGGATCGGCGAGTCGATGTCGACTCTGACGCATAAGAACCAGGCCGGAGCCGATCCGATCAAGGTTGTGGTTGAAGAGCCACTGCCTACCCACACTGACGGCTTGCGTTTGATGTTGGCTCAGTTCGAAGCCAATGGACCCGACCTCGAAGCCGGCCACCTGGTTGGTGTGGGCCACCGGGTGGTTCAAGGCGCCAATGTCTATTCCGCCGCCACTTTGATTACGCCAGAGGTTGAGGCCTCGATCAAGGAACTGATTCCGCTGGCGCCTTTGCACAACCCACCTAACCTGATGGGCATCGAAGCCGCCCGCGAGGCCTTCCCGGATCTACCGCAGGTGGCCGTCTTTGACACCGCCTTCCACCAGACCTTGCCACCGGCCGCCTACACCTACGCCATTGACCCTCAGGTGGCCAAGAAGCTGAAGATCCGCCGCTACGGTTTCCACGGCACTTCGCATCAGTTCGTGTCCCGCGAGGCCGCAGTGCTGATCGACCGGCCCGCCGCCCTGCTTAATCTCATTACGATCCACATTGGCTCAGGCTGCTCTATTGCGGCGGTTCGCGGCGGCAAGTCAGTCGAGACCTCAATGGGTTTGACCCCACTTGAGGGCCTGGTTATGGGCTCACGCTCCGGCGACATTGACCCGGCTTTGGTCTTCCACCTGGTGCGGGCCGGTGGCTATTCGGTTGACGAGGTCGACCAGCTGCTCAACAAAAAGTCAGGCCTGGTTGGTATGTGCGGTTCGCTTGATGTGCGTGACATTCACCGGGCAATTAGCCAGGGTGACCAGACCGCCCGTCTGGCCCTGGATGTCTTTACCCACCGTTTGCGCCACTACATTGGCGGCTACGCTGCCCAGCTTGGCCGCGTCGACGCCTTGGTTTTCACCGCTGGCATTGGCGAAAACGACCCGATTACCAGGCGTGAGGCCCTCCAAGGCCTTGAGGTCCTCGGGGTCAAACTCGACCAGGAAGCCAACGAAGCCACCCGCGGCGTGGCTGGCTGCATTTCGGCCAAGGATTCGGCGGTTCAGGTTTGGGTCATCCCAACCAACGAAGAATACGAGATCGCCCACCAGGCCGACGACCTGATCAACGCCCTATAGAACCTATCGACCCTCCCGTCCCGCCGCCGGCTCGACCAAGATTCGCCTCTACGAGCCGGCGGCGGGTTTGTCTTGCGGCCCGTGGTCGATGCAAAGCGCATTGGCCACCGCCGGAGTGTCCACCACCGATTAGAAGACTTGTAGTGAGGAACACCTTGGTGCCCGTTTCCCAGGCCCGCAACCGGCTGACCGAGTTGCTCAACGAGGCCCGCGAGAACGATGTTTACCTCCTCAAACACGGCAAGCCCGTCGGTGTGCTGTTATCTATTGACCGCTATGAGGCAATGCAAGACATCATCGAAGAGGTCGATTGCGTCGCGGCCGCGCGGGCAGCCGATGCCGAGGAGTCAGTTCCCTTCAACCGCGACGAGTACGCCCGAGCCGGATGGGCTTCTAAGCCTCTTTTGGCCCCCACAGGGGCACGATTGGTACCCAGCTCGTCGCGTGCGTGGCCAACCCTCGCCTGGCCACGCCGTCTATGCTTGATCGCAAGCGCCACATAGCCCCCGCTAGCCAAGGAGCGACAATGAACGCCCCCCCCCCGCCCCGTTGGATCTGGCCTATTTGCACTAGTTGAGGCCGAGGAGCATTTTCCGGGAGGGGCTGGCTGCTCACCCCAAGTACCGTCTTGGAGTCTGCCTGTCTTGCGCTGATCGCAATTGGCCTGGCCGCCATCTACCTCCGTCTGCGCCGCCGTCCAGCTGCCGCCTACTTGCTGCTCTTTGGAGCCTTTCCGTTCGCGGTGGTCCTTGCTGGTCTGTCTTTCTTGATTCAGTGGGAGGTACTCCGCAGGTGGGAGGTACTCCGCTGGAATTGGGTTATGGGCGACGGCGGCCTATTTGCCACAGCTTTGCTTACCGTGGTGGGAACCGTGGCGCTGACGGACTGGCTGGCCTCCCGGCCTCGTTGGATTCGGACCCAAGAGGAACGCCAGGCCAAGCGGGAGCAGCGGCAAGCAGCGGAGGCGGCAGATCAGCCAGCCAGGCGTTCAGCGGCGGTTGCGGCCCAGCCTGTTTTCACGGCCGATGGCGCACAGGCCATTGACGCCGAAGGCCGGCCTTTGTTCACCGCCCCAGTCATGCCCTCAGCCGCCCCACCTGCGGCTGGAACCAACCCGATGGCCGTTGTCGCGCTGGTACTTGGCATCCTTGGTGTAACGGTTTTGCCGATCATCTTTGGCCACCTAGCCCGGGCCCAAATCCGCCGGACCGGCCAGGCCGGCGCCGGCGTGGCCCTGGCCGGCCTGATCCTTGGCTACGTCACCACCGTCATCGCCATTGGCCTGCTGATCTTCTTTCTGGTCATCGCCAGCAAGACGTCAACCTACTACTGACCGTTCCGGCCTGCAGGCCGGGCATTTGTGCATTGACTTTCACCCAAACCGGACCAGACCCAATCGAGTTCACCAAATACCGGGATCCGGCCAATCGAGTTCATCAGATACCGGACTAGTGGCGATCGAGTTCACCATGTACCGGACAGCGTTTTCGTAAAACCCCAGGTCGCTACTGCGCGGGACCCCGGTGAGGCTCAATCTCGATGCCGCACAGTCCGGTGAGGCTCAATCTCGATGCCGCACAGTCCGGTTTGAGTGAAGCTCGTTTGGCTGGACCCAGGCTTCGGGCCAGTGCTCGGAGTCGCTGTCAGCGGTGCTCGCCAAGCGAGTTTGCTGTGCCTCGGTTTCGCGTCAGCATCGGGTGCCGACCAACGCAAGCCAAGCCGTGGGGCGGCTCGCGGGGTGTTCTCAGGGATTGGCTCCGGGCATTGGTCTTTGGCGATGTTCGCATCGCCCCAAGACAAGGCGCGAGACAACAACCCGTAGGCCAGCCCGAACCGGCAGGTCAAGGCTCGGTCTCACGGCGTTGGGGCAGGTCAAGGCCGCTGAATGTGCGGTGCCTCAGTTTCGCGTCAGGACGGCTAGGAGCGCCTGAGGTTTTTGCGCGACAGCTGCCAGGCGCCGATGGCGAGGATTCCGGCAAAAGCTAGGTTGCCTACCTTGGGTGAGACGGCCGCGGCCGCCCAAGTCCCGGCCCAACTTGAGGCCATCGCGCTCAGCCCGGTCGCCAGGGCCGCTGGCACCTGGACCAGTCCGTGACGCCAGTTGGAAACGGTGCCGGTGATGGCTGTTGGCACCATCACCACCAGCGAAGTGCCCCTAGCCAGCAGGTCGCCAGCCCCAAAAATCCCCATCAAGGCGGGTACAGCGATAATGCCTCCGCCCACACCAAAAAGCCCGGCACATAACCCCATCACCAGCCCCAAGGCAACTAGCCCAATCCAAATGCCAGGCCCTGTCCCCAGGCTGGCCGCCCTTTGTGGCACATAAAACAGCATGACCAAGGCGGTGGCGACTTGCAGGCCAACAAAACCCCAGGTCACCTTCTTGACCGCAATGCGCCGTAGCAGACGGGCGCCCAGCAGTGACCCGCCCATACCGCCAACGGCCACTAGCAGGGCCGGTAGCCAAGCCACTTCGGCTTTGACGGCATAACCGATGGCCCCAACTGTGGCGGTTGGCACAATGGCGAACAGCGATGTGGCCGAGGCCTGGCGTTGGTCCAGATGTGCCACCAGGATCAGCAGAGGCACCATGATCAGGCCGCCGCCCACGCCAAACATGCCGCTGATGAACCCGGCCACCAGACCGACCGCGACAAAGCGCGCCATCAGCGGACCAGCTTAACGTCAGAGCGCTGGCTGGTGCGTTCCTTGGCGAAATACAGGCGGCTGGAACGCTCCCAGGCGACAAGTTCTTCCCGGGTGACACCGGCATCGCGCGCCAGGCAGGCCTCAAGGCGCCGCTGCCACGGTCCGTCCAACCAGACCAGGGTGTCGATCCAGCTGGCGGCCGCTCTGGGCGCGCAACCGCAACCCTCAACTACCAGGCTGTTGGTTGAAGCGATCCAGACGGGCGGCCCGGCGACGGAAGGGTTGAGCCAGTCGTGGGCGTTGAACAGGGCCGGCCGGCCTTGCGCCAACGGCTGAAGCACCAGTTGTTCCAGCCGGGTGAACCCGGCTTCGAGGCCATCCCAGCCCTGGTACAGGTCATCCATATGCACCACCGGCAGGCCCAAACCGGTGGCGAGGTCATTGGCCCAAGTGGTTTTGCCGGCCCCGGCCGGGCCGTCAACAAAAATGATCTTCATTGCTGGTGGCTGCGGGCCGCGGCGATCTGGCTGCGGGCCGCCTGGAGCTGCTCTTTGACCCTGATCGGGGCGGTTCCGCCGGCCCCGTCGCGGCTGGCCAGGGCCTCTTCAAGGGTTAACCGGCTGAGGACATCTGGACTCAGGGCTGGATCGACCTGAGCCAGCTCACTGGCCGTCAGCTGCGACAGCTCCTTGCCGCAGGATTCGGCCAGGCGGACCAGGCGACCGGTCAGCTCATGGGCCTGGCGGAAGGGCAGGCCGGATTTGACCAGCCGCTCGGCCACATCGGTGGCCAGGGCGTAGCCGCTTGGCGCTAACTGCTCCAACCGGCTGGTGTTGAATTTCAAGCTGCCCACCAGCCCGGCCACGGCCGGTAGCAAGCGGCCAAGAGTGTCAACCGCGTCGAAGACCGGCTCTTTGTCCTCCTGCAAGTCGCGGTTGTAGGCCAGGGGCAGGCCCTTGAGTGTGGCCAGCAGGCCGGCCAAGTTGCCGATTAGCCGGCCGGCTTTGCCGCGGGCTAGTTCGGCGATATCTGGGTTTTTCTTTTGCGGCATGATCGACGAACCGGTCGACCAAGCGTCATCTAGTTCAACGTAGCCAAACTCTGGTGTTGACCAGATGATGACTTCTTCCGCCAGGCGGGAGAGGTTCACTCCAATCAGGGCGCAAATGAAAGCGAATTCAGCTACTTGGTCGCGGGCGGCTGTGGCGTCAATCGAGTTTTCGCACGTGCCAGCTAAGCCCAGCTGCCCAGCTACCAGCTCCGGGTCCAAGCCCAGGGTCGAACCGGCCAGGGCTCCGGCCCCGTAAGGCGAAGCCGCCGCCCTAAGACCCCACTGCTCCAGCCTTTCCACATCTCGCAGCAACGGCCAAACGTGGGCCAGCAGGTGGTGCGACAGCAGCACCGGTTGGGCGTATTGCAGGTGGGTTTTGCCGGGCATGGCCACCTGGTCGTGTCTGGCCGCCTGATCCATGAGCGCCTCAGCCACCTCCAGCACGCCGCTAACCAGGACCCGAGCCTGGTCGCGCAGGTAAAGGCGAATCAGGGTAGCGATTTGGTCGTTGCGGGAACGCCCGGCCCTAAGCTTGCCGCCCAAGGCGGCACCGGCCACTTCTACCAGGCGCCGCTCTAGGGCCGAATGAACATCCTCGTCACCCGGGCTGGGCCCAAAGCGCTTGGTCCTGACCTCCTCGTCGACCTCGTCCAGGGCCACCAGCAGGTCATGCAATTCGCTTTGGCTAAGCAAATCCGCCGCCGCCAAGGCATGCGCATGAGCCCTCGAGCCGGCAATGTCATAGGAGGCCAGGCGCCAGTCAAAGTCGGTCGACTTGGACAAGGCGGCCAACGCCGGAGCCGGCCCGCTGCCAAACCGGCCGCCCCAGAGTCCTGCTCCATCAGTCGATGGCTGTTCTTGGCTCACCCTCCAACCCTAACTGGCCCGGCCGTTCAATATGGCCAGATGGCGGCCTGCGAAGTGGCGCGTCGCTCGGTACGACCGGTGACCAGCGAGTCCGTGACATGGCCGAGGACTTTCGGCCGATCTTGTCACTGCATGGTCATTTGCAGCGACCCGCCGCCGCCACCGACCAAACCCAGGTCGCCTGCCTCGCCATCGTCAGCTACCGCTCTGGTGACCCAATGGCTGCTGTCGGGTTATGGAACATCGACACCGAAGCACGAACGGCAACGAGGTTCGCATGAAGGCAAAACTATCCCAAAGTGTCAGGTTTCGGGCACAGGATGGTGTCAATAGTATCCCATCAAGGTATACTAATGCCATGATTGAAGCTGTGACGATTCTTGAACAGCTCCGCGAGGTGGCCATGGACCAGCATGGACTAATCACCTCCGAACAAGCGGCAAGACAAGGGATTGCCCGGCAAGAGCTTGTGAAACTGGCTGCTCGGGGACGCTTGGAACGGCTGAAACGAGGCGTCTACCTGGTTCCCCAAACCCCTGGTGGCCGCTATCAAAACTGGGCGTTGGCCGTGCTGTGGACCGGAGCGCAAGAGGCTTGCCTAAGCCACGAAACGGCACTTGCGGCTTGGGACATTACCGACATCAACCCGGATCAAATCCATATCTTGGTAGGCAAGAACCGGCGGTTGCGACGCGCGGGCGGAGAGCGCTACATCATCCACCGTCAAGACCTGGTTGCTTCGCAGCGCGCCTGGTTTGAACAGATTCCAATCACAGACGTGCCCACCACAGTTGAGCAGTGCATCGATTGGGGCACCCCTACCTACCTGGTCAAGCAGGCACTGGAGAGAACAACGGGAACAAGCCTGCTCCTACCAAAGGATCACGAACGGCTCACCCAGAAACTGGAGGAGAGAGGCAATGACCTCTGAAGTGCCCTACAACTTGTCTGGGGCGCTGGAAGCGCTGAAAATGAAGGATAAGATCCCCAGATCAGGGCGGGTGCTTGACGTATGGATCGCCCAGGCGGAGCGCAATTTGCATTCCGATGGCGGCAGGCTTGGCTGGTTGGTCGCGTCCACTGTGGTGGCTGCCGTCCTCCAACAGGGGTTGGACGAGTCTGGCGCTCCAGCCTTCCTGCTCAAAGGCGGCTCGCTGCTTCAACACAAATTTCGCGACCCGACACGCACCACTACCGATGTAGATGGCCTGGTCAGAGTGGATCTGGATGTCTTTCTCAGCTCCCTGGATTCCTTGCTCGAAAAGCCGTGGGGGCCGTTCGGATTCTCTCGGGGTGAGGTGGAAGTGATTGAGGTGCCCTACAAGGTGATTAAGCCCAGGCGCTTCGATCTGTTTGTGAAGCTGAATGGTCAGACATGGCGCCGGGTTCAAGTGGAACTCTCTCCTGATGAAGGAAATGCCGGAGCGACCATCGACCGCATCAAGGCTCCATCATTGGCTGGGTTTGGGCTGCCAACGCCTGATCACCTTGCGTCCCTTTCGATGCAGTACCAGATCGCCCAGAAGGTTCATGCTGCAACTGATCCACACGACCCACCGGAAGAAGTGAACGACCGCGCCAGGGACTTGGTTGACCTTTTGCTGCTGCGGGACCTGTCGAACGACACGGGACAGCCGGACAGGTCGAGCATCAAGGTTGCCATTTTGGACATCTTCACTGCTCGGGCCGCTGAGGCCGAAGCTCTGTGCCGCACGCCACGCCACTGGCCAGCCCGGCTGGTTGCCTATCCGCACTGGCGAGCGGATTTCGACCAAGCAGCCCGCTCGGCTGGTCTAGACATCACGCTCAAAGAAGCAGTTGCCCAAGTGAACGCCTGGCTCGACCAGATCGATGAGACGTAGCAATCCAGAAGTCGTGGCCGACTAGCCACAATGGGAAGGGATATGCGCTCGCGGCTCCGGTATGCACGGCGGGAAATGTCAGTACTCCCTGCTAGAACAGGGCCATGAGGAAACGGCACTTGCCGCGTCTGAGGTTACGTTGGTTTTGGCCTGTTTTTTGTGGCCTGTTCAGGGCCTATGGGCAATGACTTCGGCTGAAGTGTTGCCAGGGATACGGCGTGCCGCATCCAGCATGTGACCCGAACA
>WQXJ01000041.1 GCA_009784895.1 Micrococcales bacterium
CGGCCGGAGGGGCCAGACCCGGGTGGTTGACACCAGTGGGGAGGACCACCATGGTTAGAACACACGCAAGGTGGTCCCTAGCTAGTGGCAAAACAAGTGGTCCCATCACCCTGGCAAATGACATTGAATCCGGTGTAACTCGGGAACCGAAAGCCGCCCAAGGTGGGTGGCTCTAGATCCCTTTTTGCCTGGCCAAAATGAGCAGTTGAAGAGGCCCAGTGCCTCTCGGCAACGGAAATACGGCGTCGCTTGTGACCGTGCGTCGGTTGAATGAATGGCGTTTAGGGTCCTCCAGGCTACTCGACTTAGCATCGAAGCAGGTCAGGCCGCCGTGACCTAGCATCAACGCAGGTCAAGCCGCCACGACCTTGCACAAAAACAGGTTCGATTTCCCGGGTGGACACATTTGGCCTGGTCACCCCCTTGGCCCTGAATCCTGACCCTGTTTTGGTGCTAGGTCACGGTGGGCCAACCTGTTTTGGTGCTAGGTCACGGTGGGCCAGCCTGTTTTGGTGCTAGACCGCGGCGGGTCAGCCTGTTTTGGTGCTAGGTCACGGTGGGCCAGCCTGTTTTGGTGCTAGACCGCGGCGGGTCAGCCTGTTTTGGTGCTAGGTCACGGTGGGCCAACCTGTTTTGGTGCTAGGTCACGGTGGGCCAACCTGTTCTGGGATCCGCAGCACCGGCCTGGGGGCTGGTGGGGTACGTGAGGGGCTAGCGCCTACGTTTATGCAGGTCGAAGCCGTGCTCCTCGCCCTGCGGGCTCGTCAACAATTTCGTTGGCCTCACAAAACCAAGCAAGGTTGGTTTGACTCGGCCTGCCTCATTGTGCGCGAGGGGGGACTTGAACCCCCACGCCCGAAGGCACAGGAACCTAAATCCTGCGCGTCTGCCAATTCCGCCACTCGCGCGCCGTCCAAGCGTAATGCATCTACCAGCGCCATCGCCTCGGCACCTAGGCCAGCCACCGCGACCGCCAACGCCGGCGGCCACCAGCCGAAGGTCGACCGGTCACAAACCAAGTGGTGTCAGCTTGGCTGCCAACCCGGCAACCTCCAGCCGAAGGTCAGCCAGTCACAAACCAAGTTTGGCCAGCTCGGCCGCCAGTGCCCGCCAGGCCTGGCCGCGGTGGGAAATCGCGTTTTTGACTGAGGGCGCCAATTGCGCCGAAGTCAAATCCATCCCGTCTGGAATCAGGATCGGGTCATAGCCAAAACCACCATCTCCGGCCGGTTCAGTAGCCAGGCGACCCGGCATTCTGCCGGCGGCGAAGACCTCACGGCCGTCAGGGAACACCGCCACCGCCACACATTCGAACCAGGCGCCGCGTTGGACCGGCGGCACATCGGCTAACTGGTCGACCAGAAGCGCCAGGTTGGCGCCATCGTCGCCATGCCCACCGGCCCAGCGAGCCGAAAACACCCCCGGCGCACCACCGAGAACTTCGACGCAGAGCCCAGAATCCTCGGCCAGGGCCACCAGACCACTGGCCTGGCAGGCGGCCCTGGCTTTGATCTGGGCATTGGCCAAAAACGTGACGCCGTCCTCGACCGGCACCGGCAGATCCAATTCGCCGGCGGTCACCAGCGTCCAGCCAGCCAAAGCGCCGGCCTGGTCCAGGACTTGGCTGACTTCGCGCACCTTGTGAGAGTTGTGGGTGGCCAAAACCGCCCGATGCCGGCCCTGGCCCAAGCGCCAGACCTCGCCATTGCTCGTAGCCGGGCCGGAATCACTCACTGGGCCAAGGCCTCGGTTTGAAGTCGAGTCAACGAGGCGCAACCGGCCACAGCCAGGTCGAGCAATTGGTCCAGCTCGGGGCGGCTAAACGGAACGCCCTCAGCCGTGCCCTGGACCTCGACAAACTGACCTTGGTCAGTCACCACCACGTTCATATCGGTCTCGGCCGCCACGTCTTCGATATATGGCAGGTCTAACATGGCCACACCATTGACAATCCCGACTGAAACCGCACTAACAGAGCCGGTTAGAACCTGCGCTGAGGCCTTAACTAGGCCTTCCCTCACACCCCAACTGACGGCATCGGCCAGAGCCACATAGGCGCCGGTAATCGCGGCTGTGCGGGTACCGCCATCGGCCTGAAGCACATCGCAGTCAAGCGTGATGGTGTTTTCACCCAAAGCCTTCAGATCGACCACGGCCCTAAGTGAGCGGCCAATCAACCTGGAGATCTCGTGGGTCCGGCCGCCAATCCGGCCCCGCACCGACTCACGGTCGGTTCGTTCGTTAGTTGACCTGGGCAACATGGCGTATTCGGCCGTGACCCAACCCTTGCCGGAGCCTTTGCGCCAGCGCGGCACCCCGCCAGCAAAGCTGGCCGCGCACAGCACCCGCGTCAGGCCAAAGGAGATAAGGGCAGAGCCTTCGGCAGCGGCTTGCCAGCCGCGTTCAATGGTGACGGTCCTGAGTTGATTAGGCGCGCGTCCGTCGACGCGCCTTGAGGCAGTAGACATATGCCAAGGCTAGCGCGCCAGCAGTCCGCGTGACAGGCGCCGAGAGGCTTGACGCATTTGCACAAAACACTGACCAAAGGAAATACGGCCAATAGGCCCCGGCCGGGACGCTGGTAGTTTTCACCGGCGCCGCTGCCGCTAAATCACGTAATAGTGATTTGACTTGGCCTGATGGATCGCTCCGGCGTACTCCCGCGCGACCTCAGACATGGTCTCATCGGCGTCATACCACGGTGGGATATGCGTTACCACGACCCGGTTTGCACAGGCCTTGGCGGCCGCCTGTCCAGCCCGTTTGCCGGTCAGATGGACCCCCCTGGAGGCGTCACGGCCCTCTTGGAAGGCGGCCTCGACCAGCAGCAGATCGGCCCCGGCCGCCAGTTCATCAAGGCCGTCACACAGGTCCGTGTCGGCGGAATAGGCCAGTTTGCGTTGACCCGAACCTACCGAGCTGGGGCCGGCCACGGAAAACCCCCAAGTTTCGACCGGATGGCGCATCAAATGGGGAGTGATCGTCATAGGACCCACCTGTACCGGCCGGTTGGCCTGCCAGGTCTGGGCCGGGAAAACCCGAGGTTGGGCCGGATCCAAGGAGTACTGAATGGCCGCCAGTTGCTGGTCGGTGCCGGCCGGCCCATAGACCTCCAGATCACCCAGCGCCGTGCCGGGCCGGTATTTGGCGTAGACGTGCAAGCCAGTCATATCGGCGCAATGGTCCGGATGAAGGTGGCTCAGCGCCACAAAATCGAGAGCCTCTGGCGTTAGCAGTCGCTGTAGCGGGCCAAAAGCCCCCGAGCCCATGTCCAAGGCAATGGTCCACTGCCGCCGGGCGGCGTCGTAACACTGCACCAAGTAGCAACTAGCCGGCGAACTGGGCCCAGCAAACGACCCAGAGCAACCAACCACGACCAGTCTCATGGCGCCACCGCATCACGAATCGGGGCGAAACCTTGGGTCAACGTGGTCTCCGGGTCCTGCCACTGTGTCACCTCGGGACCCAAGAAGCGTTGGGCTAGCGCCCTAAAGCGGGCCATATCGGCCGTGGCCATGAACTGATGGTACGGTGGGCGTGGGTCGCGCCGGGCCGCGCCGGTGGCCACCAGCGCCCTGAAAACATCCTTGGCGGTCTCCTCGGCCGAGCTAACCAGCGTCACCTCAGGCCCCATGACATAGCTCAGTACGCCGGTCAGCATTGGATAGTGGGTGCAGCCCAGGACCAAGGTGTCAACTCCTGCTCGCTGCAGCGGCGCCAAATAGCCGCGCGCCACCTCGATTACCTCCGGCCCGTCGGTGCGCCCGGCCTCGACCAGGTCAACAAAATCAGGGCAGGCTTGGAGGGACAGCTCCAGCTGTGGCGCGGCGGCGAAGGCATCTGGATAGGCGCCGGAATTGATAGTGGTCTCGGTACCAATCACCCCGACCCGGCCGTTCCTGGTGGCGGCCACGGCCCGGCGCACGGCCGGCCGGATGACCTCAAGCACTATGACACCGCGGCCCAGCTCATAGCGTTCGCGAGCGTCATTTAGCATCGCCGCCGAGGCCGTGTTACAGGCGATCACCAGCATCTTTACCCCAGCGCTAACCAGTGCGTCGAGGTGGCCCAAGGCCAGTTGACGAACCTCAGCGATAGGTCGAGGCCCGTAGGGGGTGTTGGCCGTATCACCTAAGTACTCAACGGTTTCGCCAGGCAGCTGGTCGATCACCGCTCTGGCCACAGTCAGCCCGCCCAGGCCGGAATCAAAGATCCCAATGGGAGCGTCACTCACCGTTACAGCCTAACTGAGCTGGCGCCGGCCCTTTGGCAGGCCCGGCCCGTTCTGGCAGGCCTGGCCAGGCAGCAGCTTGGCAGTCCGATGCCGGTCGCCTGCTGCCAGGTTTGCACCGCCTGTCGCGCGCAGCGGGCGCGATGCGCGGGTGGGAAGAGGCGGTCGAATGGCGCCGGGTAACGCCTGGCATTGTCGGTAGACACCTCCAATCCGCTTGGCGTTGTGGCTGGCCTTGTAGGCTGGGTCGCTGTGAGTGTCGCCTTGCTGACCGACCGGTATGAGCTAACCATGCTCCAGGCAGCCCTGCGCGACGGCACCGCCCAGCGGCAATGCGTCTTTGAGACCTTCGCCCGGCGGCTGCCACCGGGCCGGCGCTACGGCATTGTGGCCGGTACCGGGCGACTAGCCGAACTGCTGGCCAGCTTCCGCTTTGACCGAGATGACGGCAGCCTTGACTACCTGCTTCAGGCCGGAGTCATTGACGACGACACCGCCGCCTGGCTGGCCGACTTCCGTTTTGGTGGCACCATTCGCGGCTACGCCGAAGGTGAGTGCTTTTTCCCTGATTCGCCGGTCCTGACAGTTGAGGGCAGTTTCGCCGAATGCGTTTTGCTGGAGACCCTGGTCTTGTCGGTGCTCAACCATGATTGCGCCGTGGCCGGGGCGGCCTCGCGGATGACAGCCGCCGCAGTTGGCCGGCCTTGCCTGGAAATGGGCGCGCGGCGGACCCATGAACAAGCCGCCGTGGCCGCGGCCCGGGCCGCCTTTGTGGCCGGCTTTGCCGGCTCGTCCTGCTTGGAGGCGGGCCGGCGCTGGGGCGTGCCCACAATTGGCACAGCCGCCCACGCCTTCACCTTGGTGCATGATTCTGAACAAGCCGCCTTCGCCTCACAAGTAGCTTCGATGGGTGTGGGCACCACCTTGCTGCTCGACACCTATGACGTCGCCAAAGCGGTCGAACGGGCCGTGGCGGTGGCCGGGGTGGACCTGGCGGCCGTGCGAATCGATTCGGGCGACTTGACCATGCTGGCCGGTCAGGTCCGCCAGCTGCTCGATTCGCTCGGGGCCAAGCAGACCAAGATTGTGGTCACCTCTGACCTGGATGAATACGCCATTGCCGCTCTGGCTATTGCGCCGGTTGACACTTATGGCGTGGGCACGCGGCTGGTCACCGGCTCGGGCGCTCCAACCGCCGAGCTGGTCTACAAGCTGGTGGCCCGCGAGGGTGCCAACGGCCAACTCGAAGCCGTGGCCAAAACCTTTGGCGGCAAATCCTCGGTAGGCGGCGCCAAATGGGCTGGGCGCCGGCTCGATGATTCCGGTCAGGCCGTTGAAGAGATCGTGACCGTGTTGCCGCCAGGCACCGCTCCGCCAACCAACGGCGATATCCGGCCGCTGCAAGTGACCTACGTCAATGCCGGCCAGATCGACCCGGTTTGGACCGGCCAGGACGGGCTGCAACGAGCCCGCCAGAGGCACCTGGTTTCGAGAGACGAGCTACCGCTTCACGCCACCCGTTTGTCCCAAGGTGAACCGGTTATCCCAACCCTGGTCAACCATGGCTGAGCCCTTGGCGCCTGAGGCTGCGGCTGAGCCCTTGGCGCCCGAAATCGCAGCTGACCCCGGCCTGCCGGCAGCCGCTGCGGTCAAACGCCGTTGGCCCAGAAGGTTCGCGATTGCCTTGGTCAGTTTCGCGCTATTGGTGGGGGCCGGCACAGGCGGGCTCAATCTTTATGTTGTCACCAGCGCCAAAAGCCGAATCAAACCGGCGGCAGAAGTTGGCAGTGGCTATGACTGTGTCCTTGTGCTGGGGGCTGGGGTAGTTGGCCACACGCCTTCGCCAATGCTGGCCCAGCGACTCGACACGGGCATCGAGCTGTACCAACAAGGTGTGGCGCCGGTCATTTTGGTCAGCGGCGACAATTCGACCGTCAATTACAACGAGGTCGAAGTCATGCGCAACTACCTGATTGACCACGGCGTGCCTGAAGGTGACATCTACCGTGACTACGCCGGCTTTTCGACCTACGAGTCAATGGTCCGGGCCAAGCGGGTTTTTGGGGTCAGCCGGGCGGTGTTGGTGACCCAGGGCTATCACTTGTCGCGGGCGCTGCTGAACGCGCGCGGTGTCGGTATTGACGCGGTTGGGGTGGCGGCCCCGGGGCGACGCGAGGGCCAGCTCAAACGTGACCTGCGAGAGGTACTGGCGCGGGTCAAAGATCCGTTCATGGTCTGGTTCAAGGCCAACCCGACCTTCTTGGGTCCTGAGGTTGAGCTGATCCCCGGCCAGGGCCAATAGCCTCCACCGCCAGCCAACTCACGCCAGTTTGGGCTTTGACACCACCTTGGTTTCCGCCAGTTAGGGCTTTGGCAGCACACCAGATTCACGCCAGTGCGAGCTTTGTCAGCAGCCTGCGGCGGGCGGCCTTTGTCAGTTCTTGCTGCCACCCGGGCCGGTGTTGAGGGACTGGAAGATCTCCTTGCATACCGGGCAGATCGGGTATTTCGAGGGGTCACGGCCCGGCACCCAGACTTTGCCGCAAAGCGCCACTACCGGCTTGCCACTGACGGCTGAGGCCATGATCTTGTCCTTGCGGACATAGTGGGCGAAGCGTTCGTGGTCGCCGTCTCCCAGTGAGGTCTGCTCCCGCTCAAGAACCTCGGTTGCCCTGGCCGGTCCATCGGGTCCGGTCGGGGCGCCAGGAGCCTGATGGATATCAGGCTCTGACCGTGTTGACGTGGTCGGGGCGAGGCGACGTCCTAAGGAAACGCGGCCAACAAGCATCGCTTCTGCCCCTTGGAGGGTGTTTTCGAACACTCTCCAAGGGGCCTGTGGCTGGTCAGCTGGTGAGGCCATGGACCCATCCTAGGGGGTTGGTGGATAATGCGCGTCGAAACGAGGATCGTCACCAGGTGATGCATCGCAAGGCGGAGGTCTGCCCCGCTAGCAGGGCTAACGGGGCACGGCCGACAACGAAGCGAGGCGCCGCCTGGGGGCGACCGCAGCCGGCGGGAATTGTCCACCAGCCCCCTAGGTGTAGCAGGCCGTGGCGCCGCCTGGCGGACAACTCGGAGCCAGGCGGTGTTTTGCCCGATGACGCAAGCTGGCTTTGGCGGCGAACCGGCGCTGACAACCGCGATTTCCGGTCACAGAATCCTGCCATTTGCGAGCACGCCCTGGTCGCCGGCTGCCCACACTGTCGCGCAGACTCGTGCACCGGCAGCCAGACTCACAAGGCGAAGACATGCAAGATCCGTCGCTTTCCGATTCCATCCCGTGTCCGGAACCTAGGCTTTGTCAGGTGACTCGGTCGCTCCCGAGCGCATGTTGTCGTCAATCCAGTTCGATATGTCCTCGATGCCGTGCTCACCGGTGGCAACACCCACGCCAAGCTCGACGATTTCGTCGTCGGTCACAGACAGGACAATCCCGTTGATGTCCAAGAGCACCATCATTGCGAGAACGCCTATCCTTTTGTTGCCATCAACGAAGGCGTGATTCGAAATCAGGCCAAAGCAAAGCCTGGCCGCCTTGGCCTTGAGCGACGGGTACAGTTCACGGTCTTCGAAGCCGGCGTAGGGGGCCTCGAGCGCCGAGTCGAGCAGTCCTTCGTCCCGCGTGCCCGGGGTTCCGCCGGACTC
Organism: Micrococcales bacterium; assembly: GCA_009784895.1. Taxonomy (NCBI): domain Bacteria; kingdom Bacillati; phylum Actinomycetota; class Actinomycetes; order Micrococcales; species Micrococcales bacterium. Next base: position 7,877 of record WQXJ01000041.1, read on the forward strand.
GGCCAGCAGGTACGAATGCATCGACAGGACAAGCGCCTTGTCGAGACGCTTCACTTGGCCAAGGCCTCGAAGGCGGCCTTGTGCTTGGCGAGGATTCGGCGGGTGGCCTCAGCTACCGTCTCGCTCTCGGCGACTTCACTGTCGACAAGTTCATAGTCGAACACCACATACCTGGGCTTGTTGTTCCGCAGAATCACAACTGACCCACGTGCATCGACCTGCCGGGCGACGCGCGAGAAGTTCTGATTCGCTTCACTTATGGACATGATGCTGCTCGAATCGATCAACATGGTCACTCCGTGTTTCTAGGATGAATTCATCCTAGCACGGCCTCGGCAGCACTTCCCTGGCAGGTAAGGCCGGGCCCAAACAGCTAGCTGGCTAGCCGTTCGAGGATGAGCTCGCGCACTCGAGCGGCATCGGCCTGGCCGCGGGTGGCTTTCATAACCGCGCCAACAATGGCGCCGGCGGCTTGGACGCGGCCGGAGCGGATCTTCTCGGCCACATCTGGCTGCGCTGCCAAGGCGACGTCGATGGCCTCAAGTAAGGCGCCGTCATCGGACACCACCTCAAGGCCGCGGGCCACCAGCACCTGCTCAGGCGAACCCTGCCCGGCCAGTACGCCCTCCAAGACTTGCCGGGCCAACTTGTCGTTGATCCGGCCGGCCGCGATTAGGGCTTCTAGCTCGGCAACTGACGCCGCTGTAATGTCCAGCTCGGCTAACTCCACGCCCTGGGCGTTGGCCCGCCGGGCCAGCTCCCCCAGCCACCACTTGCGAGCCCCGGCCGGGGCGGCACCGGCGGCCACCGTCGCTTCGATCAGGTCGAGGGCGCCGGCGTTGACCACGGCCGCCATTTCGAGGTCACTGAAACCCCATTGGGCCAACAGGCGGGCCCGCCGCTTGGCTGGCAGCTCTGGCAAAGTGGCCCGTAGTTCCTCCACCCAAGCCCTTGAAGGCTCCAGCGGCAGCAAGTCCGGTTCGGGGAAATAGCGGTAGTCCTCGGCCTGCTCTTTCGACCGGCCCGGACTGGTCGTCTCTGAATCCTCATGCCAATGCCGAGTCTCCTGGATGACAGCCTGGCCGCCAGCCAAAAGCGCACCTTGGCGGCGCATTTCGTAGTGGGCCGCCTTCTCGATGGCCCTAAACGAATTGACGTTCTTGGTTTCCGAGCGCTTGCCGTAAGGCACGGCGCTTTGGGCCGATGCCGAGGCCGCCTTAGGCCGCAGCGACAAGTTCACATCCGCCCGCAGCGAGCCTTGGTCCATGCGGGCATCGGATATCCCCAAGGCCACCGCCACGTCACGCAGCGCCCTGACGTAGGCCCGGGCCACCTCTGGGGCTCGTTGACCGGCGCCTTCGATCGGCTTGGTAACAATCTCGATCAGCGCCATGCCGCCGCGGTTGTAGTCAACCAAGGTGTAGTCAGAGCCGTGGATGCGGCCGGTGGCACCACCAACGTGGGTGTTTTTGGCGGCGTCTTCCTCCATATGGGCCCGGTCCAATTCGACCCGGAAAACCTCGCCATCATCAAGTTCGACATCCAAGTAGCCGCCCTGGTTGATTGGAGCGTCATGCTGGGAGACCTGATAGTTCTTAGGCAAGTCAGGGTAGAAGTAGTTCTTCCGGGCAAAAACGGAGCGTTCAGCAATGTGGCAATTCAGCGCCAGCCCCAGCCGAATGGCCGATTCAACCACTTTGGCGTTAAGAGCCGGCAAAGTGCCCGGCCAGCCCAAGCAAATGGGGCAGACCTGGGAATTGGGTGGCGCGGCAAATCTAGTTGTACAACCGCAAAACATCTTGGTCTTGGTGGCGAGTTCGACATGCACCTCGATACCCAAAACCGGGTCGAAGGATGCGACCACTTCATCGAATGGCATCAGGTCTACACCGGCACTCATGATGCCTCCAGTTCAGGGGCCTGGTCCAAGAATGGCCCGCCCCATTTGGTTTCGAGCGTGGCTTGAAGGGCGCCAGCCACCTGGTACATCAGGGCGTCGGCGCTAACCGGCGCGGTCACCTGAATGCCAACTGGCAGGCCGTCCTCCGCCAGTCCGCCCGGGAGCGAGATTCCAGGTACACCGGCCAGATTGGAGGGCAAGGTGGCGATGTCGGATAGGTACATGGCCAACAGATCGTCCATCTTCTCGCCCAGTTTGTAAGCCGTGGTTGGGGTGGTTGGGCCAAGCAGCACGTCGACTTTGTCCCAGGCCTTGGCGTAGTCCCGTTGGATCAGAGTGCGAACCTTCTGGGCGCTGCCGTAATGTTCCTCGTAGTGGCCCGTTGACAGCGCGTAGGTGCCCAGAATGACTCGCCGTTTGACCTCCGGTCCAAAGCCGGCCGCCCGGGTGGCGCTCATCACCGACTCGACGGTCACCGGCCCTTGGCTGGGCTCAACCCTCAGACCCAAACGCATGGCGTCGAATTTGGCCAGGTTGGACGATGCCTCAGCCGGCATTATCAAGTAGTAGGCGGCGAAGGCGTAGTCGAAGGATGGGCAGTCGATTTCCTCGATGGACACCCCCAGGCCACGCAGCGCGTCCAAGGCTTCGGTAAAGCGATCCATGACACCTTGCTGATAGCCTTCGCCACTCAGTTGGCGAACCACGCCGACCCGCAGGTTACCCAGGTCACCGGCCAGCCCACGCTTGGCGTATTCGACGACCGGCGGCACCGGTTCGTTCAGTGAAGTCTGGTCTAGCGGATCGTGGCCACCAATGATCTGGTGCAGCATGGCTGCGTCCAATACACCCCGGCCCACCGGTCCAATTTGGTCGAGCGAACTGGCCAGGGCCACAGCGCCGTAGCGCGAGACCCCGCCGTAGGTCGGTTTGGCTCCCACCGTGCCGGTCAGGGCGGAAGGACCTCGGATCGAACCGCCGGTATCCGACCCAATCGCCAGTGGCGCCTCATAGGCCGCCACCGCCGCAGCCGAGCCGCCACCTGAGCCGCCCGGAATCCGGTCCAGGTCCCACGGGTTATGGGTCGGTCCAAAGGCCGAGAACTCGGTCGAAGAACCCATGGCGAATTCGTCGAGGTTGGTTTTGCCAAGAATTGGCATATGGGCCTGGCGCACTTTGGTCACCACGGTGGCGTCAAACCCCGGCCGCCAGTTCTCCAACATGCGCGAACCGCAGGTCGTGATCTGGTCTTTGACCACTACCAGATCCTTGACCGCAATTGGCACTCCGGCCAAGGGTCCTAGCGGCTGGCCTGCAGCTCGGGCCTGGTCAGCCGCCCGGGCCTGGTCCAAGGCCTGGTCTGGGAAGGTCCGCAAAAAAGCCCGCACTTGGGAGTCGACCGCGTTGATTCGATCCAAATGGGCCTGAGTTAGCTCGAATGAGGAGACCTCGCCGGCAGCCAGAGCCGCGGCCATTTCGACTGCGCTGAGCCGGATCAGCTCGCCCCCGCTCACGGCTCCTCACCTAGAATCCGCGGCACTTTGAACTGGTCAGCCTCGCGCTCGGGTGCTCCCTGGAAAACCTGGTCCAACCCAAGCGAAGGCCAAGGCTCGTCCGGTCGGGTCACGTTGACCATGGCAATGGGGTGCGAGGTAGCGGGCACGTCGCTACCGGCCACCTCAATTACCTTTGTCACGGCCTCGGTGATGATGGCCAGCTGCGGGGCCAATTGTTTGAGCTCATCCGCAGGTAGGTCAATCCGCGCCAGCGCGGCGATTCGCGCCACTTCTTCGGTCGAAATTGTCGACATATTTCACCAGCCTAATTGTCCGATGCCGGCCCTCACTTTAGCCCTTTCAGCTTGGCTGCGAGGCGCTCACCCTTGGCGGTAGCCTCTGCCCTCATTGTGGCCTGGTGGTCGACCAGTGCCTGGCGGATTTGCTTGGCCCTGGGCGAATCACCGACCGCCAAGATTCGCCCGGCCAGCAGGCCGGCATTCTTGGCCCCGCCAATGGCGACGGTGGCTACGGGGATACCGGCCGGCATCTGGGCAATCGACAGGAGCGAGTCCAGGCCATCTAGGGTCTTTAGCGCCACCGGCACGCCAATCACAGGTAGCTCGGTGACGGCGGCTAGAACTCCTGGTAGTGCGGCCGCGCCACCGGCGCCAGCGACAATTACGCCCAGCCCCCGCCCGGCCGCCTGGCGTCCGTATTCGATGGTTTCGTCCGGCATACGGTGGGCCGAGATAACGCTGACCTCATAGCTGATGCCGAGTCCGTCCAGCGCCTGGGCGGCACCCTCCATAACCGGCCAATCCGAATCCGAGCCCATCACTATGCCGACTTCGACGCTCACTTGCCCTACCTTCCGCCTGGCTAACTGCGAAGGATCAGTCTACGGATTGTTTCACCCCCGGCGCCACGTCCGCCGCCCTCACCGCCAGTCTGGTCCGTCAAAGCGGACGGCCAGGCTCCGGCAGCGCGCACCCCGCCCCGTTCCTGGGCGATGCTACGCATCGCTAAGGAACGATGCCCGCCACACCCCGGGCGCGCGCTCCCTTCCGCCCGGCCTGGTAGCCCGCCGGGTCGCCGGTCCGAGGCCCGGCATCAACCCGGTGGCCGGTCATGCTCCGGCTAGGCTGTGCGGGTGAGACTGGGCAACCTCCGCGAGGGGCCATCCTCCGGCCGGCCAGCCGGCCGGGCCGGACGTTTGGTCTCCTTGGTGGCAGAGCTGGCCAGATTTGGCACCGTCGGCGCAGTCGCCTTTGTGGTCAACTGGTCGCTGTTCAACCTGCTGGTATTTGGCCCGGGCCAACTACTTGGGCCCCATCCCACCCGGGCCAGGATCCTGGCCAGCTGCGTTGCCACGGTGGTGGCCTGGCTGGGCAACCGCTATTGGACCTTCCGCCGCCAGCGCCAGGCTCAACCGCTCAAGGAGTTCATTGCCTTTGCCCTGGTCAACCTGGGGGGAATCGCAATCGAGGCGGTCGTCCAGTTTGTCGCGGCTTGGCCAATGGGTTATCACGGCTCCAAGCTCGCCATGAACTTGGCCTTCTTGATTGGCACCGCACTAGGAACCTTGTTCCGCTACTTGATGTACAAGTTCACCGTCTTCACCCAGCAACCCACTGCCGGCGAGACCCGGTGAATCTGCCCAACCCAAATCCGACCCATCGCCCTGACCTGCAGGTCTTTCCGGAGGGCCACCGGGGCTAAGGCAGACTGAGCAAGTCTCGCGGTGGAATAGCTAGGTGGTAGTTGGCGGGTCGGCGGTGGCTGGAGTGGTGGCTGAGTCCGTTTTGTCCAGTGCAGCTTGGCGCTGGGCCCGGCGGCGTTCGAGCCGGGCCGAGTGCCGCCTGTCACGGCGGTCGTGGACACGGGCCTCAAAGCGGTAGAGCACCGGCACAACCACCAAGGTCAACATGGTCGAAGATACCAGGCCGCCAATCACCACGATGGCCAGCGGCTGGGAGATAAACGAACCCCCACCACCAGTCACGCCCAGGGCCATTGGTGTCAGGGCCAGGATGGTGGCGGCGGCCGTCATGACAATTGGCCGCAGACGCTTGCGCGCTCCTTCCTCGATGGCTTGATCGAGTTCGCGGCCACGCCGGCGGTATTGATTGATCAGGTCGATCAGCACAATGGCGTTGGAGATGACAATGCCAACCAGTAGCAGCAGACCAATCAGCGACGGCACACCCAGTGCGGTGCCGGTAGCCAGCAATGCCAGCAACGCGCCGGTGGCGGCGAAGGGAATCGAGACCAGCAAAATGAACGGCTGGATCAATGAGCCAAAAGTGGCCACCATCACGATAAAGACAATGGCGATGGCCAGCAGTAGCGCCAGTCCAAGATCAGCAAAGGCCTCGGATTGCTGAGCGGCCACGCCGCCCACCTTGACGTTGACCCCAGGAGCGAAGTCGAGGTCATCCAACGCTGCGCTGACCCGACCAGAGATCTGTCCCAGATCACCCTGACGTGGTGTGACCGCGACAGTGGCTGAACGCTCGCCGTTGACGCGGGTCAACGAGGCTGGGGCCGGCGCGATATCAACAGCCGCCATATCCGACAAGGTCACCGCCCCACCTGGCCCCGCCATCAGCGGCAGCCCAGCGATCGCTTCTAACGACTCCGGCGCCGGCGCCAAGGCTAGGCGTACCGGCAAGGCCGCCTGTTCGGTCCGCAGGGTGCCAATCTGGCTGGGGTGGATCAACCCTGCGGCCAGGCCCATTACCTGGGTTTCGGTCATGCCCATGGCCGCCGCCGCCGCCCGGTTAACCGTGACTTGGACCGCCTCAGAGTCCTGGGTCAAGTTGTTTGACACTTCGACCACACCGTCAAGCTGCTCCACCGAATCGGTCACCGACCCGGCGGCAACCACCAGCGCCTCGCGGTCAGGGGCAGTCACGAAGATGTCGATCGAAGTTGACCCCATCATGGCCTCGGCCCCACCAACACTGATGCCAGTAGTCCGCTGCCCGCCCAAGCCGTCGAGGGCCGCGCGGACCAGGTCTGGTGTGGCCGCGGCATCGGCCCCTTCGCTCAAGGTGACAGCAAAAATGGCCTCCGGCGCCGCTCCTAGCGATACCCCCATCATGCCGCCCCCACCAATCGTGGTCTGGACACTGGCGACCTGGTCAAGACCAAGCAGGGCAGATTCGACCGGCTTCGATTCGGCGTCTTGCGCTTCTAAGGAGGTGCCCATTTCGAAGCTCTGAGTCACGGTCAAAGTGTCCTGCCCCATATGGCCCATAAAGTCGGTCTTCATCAGCGGGATCATCGCCACCGTGCCACCGAGCAAGGCCACCGCCGTGACCAGCGTGATGACCGGGTGCTTCAGGGCCGCCCGCAAGGTCGGCAGATAGGCCCGCTGCCACAACCCGCGCCGTTCGCGCGACTCGGCCTCGGCCCGTTGACGGGCCAGGTCAGCCTGGTCGACGCTAACCGGTGATTTGACAAACCAGTAGGCCAACACCGGCACAATCGTCAGCGACACCAGCAACGATGCACCCAGAGCAATCGCAATGGTCAAGCCAAAGGGTCGGAAAAGTTCGCCGACCATGCCGCCAACAAATCCGATCGGCGCAAAAACCGCCACCGTACAAACGGTCGAAGCGGCGATTGCCCCACCGACCTCACGCACAGCGGTGATGATGGCATCGCGTTTGGCCTCGCCGTAGCTCAGGTGGCGTTTGATGTTTTCCACCACCACAATCGAATCGTCTACCACCCGGCCAATGGCGATGGTCATAGCCCCCAAGGTGAGCAAGTTGAGGGTCAGCCCGCCGGCTTTCATCAAGATGAAAGTTGTCAGCAGGGACAGCGGAATCGAAATGGCTGAAACCAAGGTTGAGCGCAGCGACAACAAGAACACCAAGATGACCAGCACGGCGAAAACCAACCCGAGCAAACCTTCCTCGGTCAGGCCAGCAATCGAGTTTTCGATGAAGGGTGCCTGGTCGAAGACCACTTGCACTGTCAGGTCGCGTTCGGCCAGGACCTCCTCTAGATCGCTAACCACGTCTTGGACGGCGCGCGAGACATCAACCACGTTGCCGTCAGGGGTCTTAGTGATGGCCACGGCCACGGCCGCATCACCGTTCATCCTTGAGACCGAAGTGGTCTGTGCCGGGCCTTGCGTCACCTGGGCTACGTCACCTAGTTGCACCGGGGTTGGGGTAGCCACCAGCGGAATGGCGGCCAGTTCCTCGACCGTTTCGATGGGCTGGCCCAGCTGGATCGGGTAGGTCATTTGGTCTTGGGTGACGGTACCGGCCGGGAAACTCAAACCATAGTCAGACAGCACAGAATTGACCTCGGCTGCCCCCAGGCCGGCGGCGGCCAGGGCAGTGGTGTCAAGGGCAATCGTGATCTCTTCCGGGGCGGCCCCGCTAACCGCCACTGTCCGCACAGCCTGGATTTGCTCCAAGGCCGGAACCAGCAAGGCTTCGACCGAGCGTTGCACCGTAGCGGCCTCGGCCTGACCGGCCACGGCTAGCTGGATGACCGGGAAATCATCCATTGACCCAGTCATGACCTGGGTCTCAGCCTCGCTGGGCAAGGTTGGGGCGATCCGACCCATGGCCGTGGTTAGGCGTTGGTTGGCGTAGTTCATGTCGGTGCCGTAATCGAAACGCACCACCGTAAATGCAAGCGAACTCATCGAGGTTGAATCAACTGATTCGACCCCAGCGACCGAAAGGATGGCTCCTTCGACCGGCTCAGTCAATTCCCGCTCAATGATTTGTGGGGTGGCCCCCGGATAGGTCGAGATCACCGCCGCCATTGGGATCTGCAAAGAAGGGATCAGCTCGAGCTTCAGACTGGTCATGGCCACGAATCCGCCCAGGACTATGGCGACGGTGGTCAACGCCACCACGGCGCGGTTTCGCAGCGACAGCTTGGCCAGACGGAACATGTCTAGGTCCTTCCACGGCGGGGGCGCGGTGGCGCAATTGCTACCGGGCGGCTACCAAATAGCCGCCAACTAACTATACGGAGGTAGGGTCGCGCCGGCGGGACGCAGTTGTCGACGCCGGCGGTGGCGGCGGCCCTATTCGAGCAGATCGTTCAAAATGGCCAGAGCGGCGGACTCGGTGACAGGGCCCAGCTTGATGCTACTGGTGGTGCCATCGGCCGCAATGAAGTGATGGGTTGGCACGCCCAGCACCCTGAACTCGTCGCCCAGCTGTGAGTCGGGGTCCGGAACATGGGTGTAGCTCAGGCCAAGTCGGTCAGCGTAACCCTCAACAGCTGCCCGGTCATCGCCCACATAGATGGCCACAATTGCGACCTTGTCGCCTAGGGCCTGTTGGACCGCTTCAACGTCGACGGTCTCGGCCCGGCAGTCGCGGCACCAGGTGGCACCGAAAACCAACCAGACTGGCTGCCCGCGCAGATCTGTCAGGTTGACGCTGTCACCGTTGATGTCGGTGGCGGTGAAACTGGCCGCCATCTGGCCAATCTCCGGCGCCGCGGCCCCTTCGGCAGTCGAATCCTTGGCCGCCTGGGTTGACTGCTGGTCCTTCCCGGCGCCGCTGGCCCCTCGCCCCTTGACTGCCCAAACCCCACCAAGGATCAGGCCGGTGGTGACGACCAGTACCACCACCGTGCCCAGAGGCGTAGAGGTGAAACCCTTAGGTCGCGCCATAGGAGTGCAGACCACCAAAGAGGTAGTTGCCAAAGTAGGCGAAGAAAATGGTGGCGAAGCCAATCAGCAGTAGCCAGGCGGCTTTGCGCCCACGCCAGCCCCTAACCACCCGGGCGTGCAGAAAGGCGCCGTAAACCAACCAGGTGACCAGGGCAGCGGTCTCTTTGGGGTCCCAGCTCCAATACCGGCCCCAAGCGATATTGGCCCAGATTGAGCCCAACACAATCATCAGTGTTAGCAAAGGGAAAGTGACAACGGCGGCCTTGTAACCGACATCGTCCAAACGCTCCGGCGAAACCCTAATCCACTTGTCGAAGCGGGGCTTGAGCAGCAGCAGAACGGCGGCGGCGAATGAAACGCTGGCTGCGCCATAAGCCAGGATGGCGAAACCAACGTGCAAGGACAACAACAAATTGTTTTGTAGCGCCGGCACCAGCGGCTCGACCCCGGCGTCCAGGTTGACGGCATAGAGCGCCAGGCAGAAGGCCACCGGCAGCACGCCCACCGAAAGCACCCGCAGTTGGACGGTGAATTCAGTCACCAAGTAGGCCAACAAAATGCCCCAGACAAACGAGACGATGAACTCGTGTGGGTTGGAGAACGGTCCGTGGCCGGTGACCGAAATGCGAATCACCAAATAAGCTGTGATCAGAACGAACGCCACCAGGGTGAAACCGGTGGCGTAGGCCGCCAGCCCGGTAGGGCGGCGCGCGGCTTTCGCCGACCTGCCGCCGCTGGCAGCTTTGGCCGCGGCCGGGCTGGAGCCCGCCTGGTCCGGCCCGCCGGCCCCAACTTTGGTCTTGACCTTTGCTTTGGCTTGCGCCTTGGCTGTGGCCGGCCGCGAGGCCAGAATCACGATGTTGGCCACCAGGGCGATCAACAGCGTGACCAGCACACCGTATAAGGCGAACTCAGAGGTACGCAGCATGTCATCCATGGGGATCTCCCTTTGCTTTGGGCATGGTGGTGGCCAGGTCAGCCACCAGATTGTCGAAGTGGCGCTGGAAGCTGCCATCTTGTCTGTCGGTTGAAGCCACCTGCAAAACCCGTTTGCCCGGTGCGCTCGGTGGCTTTTCTTCTTGGCCGATGTCGCCGCTTGGGCCAGGCGAAACCGGCGCCTTGGTCAGGCGGAGCCAGTAGCGCCGGTGCCGGCAGGTGAAGGTCACGGTCATACCGCCCACCAGCAGAATTGACCCGATCCACATCAACAGTGCGCCAGGGTCCTTGCGGACCGTAATGCCAGTGGACTGGGCTTCACGCACAAAAGTGAAAGAGTAGTTGCCCACCACCAACGGCTCGCCGGGCGCCACTTCTTCCATAGCCAGTTCTTGGCTATCACCTGGACGGTTGATCCTGATAACGGCATTGCCTGGTTCGATGCCCGAGTCGGTTCTGCCTGAAGCCGGCGTAAAGACGACTACCTCAAGGCTGGGGTCCTCAAGCTCGAAACCACCGGCCTGGGCGCTGCCGTCATCGGTCGTGCCGGGCTGCTCAACCACCTGGTCGAAAAGCATTTCCCCGTCCTTGCCGGTGACCTGGACCTGGACGCCAAGGCCAAAGTCGCTTTGGTGGAATCGGTAACCGCCGGCGGTTAGTGGCTGGTTGACGCGGACCTCTTGGTCACCAATGACCTTCTCGCCGCGGCGCACAATTACCTCAGAGACATAGTCCAAGGGACGGCCGTCATCGTTGAACGACGCTTCGAATGAGACCGCTTGGACGGTTAGGCCCGAACCGTGTCCAAGCTCTACCGGATCGCCTCCCACTGGTAGTGACAACCTGATGTTCAGGGCCGTCATCGAGCTAACGATGAAGGCGGCGATTATGATCAAAAACGACAGGTGGGCGGCAACTGTGCCGAATGGGCCCCACGCGAAACGATCAGCGTAGATGGCGTCTTGGTTGTGCGGATCGTCTTTGACCCGGAGGCGTTTCTGTTTCAGCACCTCCTTGACCTGGTCAAGTGCATCGGAGCCGCCCGGCGCTTGGAGTTGAGCGTGGTAGCGGGCCTGAGTGAAGAGGCGGTCAGTGGCGTGGGTCAACGGGTGGCGAGCCCGGCGCCACAAATTGGGCAGTCGATGGGTGGTGCAAGCCACAATCGACAAAGCCAAGAGGCCAATCAAGACCAAAAAACCAATTGAGGAGAACAGGTGGAAAAGGCCTAGGGAGTCGAAAAGGGAGGCAATTCGGCCATATTTGGCCGTCATTTGGTCTAGGAATAGGGCTTTAGCGTCTGGGTTGTCGTAGGTGCCGCCGGGAGCTTGCGTGACAACGGCGCCCACCAGGATATATACGGCCAGAGCCAGGATCAGCACTACGCCTAAGGTCTTGGAGTAGAAGAACTGGTAGATCTTGCGGAAAAACTCACTGGGAGCCACCTCTGGCGCGGCCTCGGCCGGGCCGGCCGGGCTGGCCGGCGTGACGTCTAAGCCGTCGGTGGCCTCGTCAGCGCCCGGTTCGGTCGCTGGTTCAGTGCCCGCTTCCAGGTCAGTCATTGCGTTTCAGCCTTTCACAGTCCAAACCCGGTTAGGGCTGACAGCTTAGAAAACAGGTCGGCAATCATCAAGAACCCAACCAGAATAAGTAGACCTCCGGTGACGGCGTTGACGCCACGGCGGTGCCGCACAAACCAGCGCAGGCGGGCCGTCAGGCCGCTGACCCCAGCGCAGACCAACACAAAGGGCAAACCTAACCCAAGTGTGAAGACAACCAGCAGGCCTAACCCGCTGGCCAACGAAGTGGTGGAAGTGGTTAGCATCAGAACTCCGCCCAGGACTGGCCCAATACACGGTGACCAGCCAGCCCCAAAAGCCAGGCCAAGCAGCACGGTTCGACCGATCGACGGCGGCTGGGCCGAATCGGGCGCATAGACCGGGCCAATTAGTCGCTCCAAGAAGGGCAGCCTGATCAAACCGGTGGTGTACAGGCCCAGCAAAACCAAGATGGCGCCGCCGATCACCCTCAGCAGGCCGTGGTAGTCGGCCGCGGCCCAGCCGATCAAACCCACCATGGCCCAAAGCAGGGCAAAGACCAAACCGAAACTCGCCATGAACAAACCGGCGTGCCCGGCCGCCGCCCAACGGCGCCGTCCCTGCCCTACCTCCGGGCCGGCATCGGCCGCCTGGCCAATCTGACTGCCGGTCATATAGCCGACGAAGACTGGCACCACAGGCAAGAAACACGGCGAGGCGAACGAAACCACGCCGGCCAACAGCACCAGAGGAATGGACAGGGTCACCGTGTCCATATCAACCCTCGGTCAGGTCAGTGTTGGGGTTGTCGATGGCGTCAAGGTGGGATTGGGCTCGGGTGGCCAGCATCGAGTCAGCCGGACCAATCTCAATGACTTTGCCCAGGGCGGCTTTGGCGGCCTCTTTGTCCGGCGGGTCGACCGAAAGATAGTAGAAACCCAGGTTGTACCAGGCCAAGGACTGCTCAGGGTCAAGCTCGGTGATCGCCAGCCAATTGTCGCGGGCCTGGTCAGGGCTGTCGAGACCAACGTTGATCTCGGCTAGTTCATACAAAGCCTCAAGGTTGCCCGGATCTTCTGCCAGCCGCTGGTCGAGTTCGGCTTTGCGGGCCTTGGACTCTTCCTCGGATAATCCCATTCCGGGCATGTCGTGCCCGCTACCACCGGCTTGGGCCGTGGCGGTGGGATGGTCAGATGGCATGGCCGCTGGTGCGGCCTCAGGGCCGCCGAAATAGCGGCCAGCCAGCCAAGCGCCGGTGGCCACGCCTACCAGTAGGGCGGCCACTAACCACCAGCGCGGACCACCACCACCGACGCTCCGGGTCCGACGCGACCGCCGCCGCTGGAGAATGTCGTCCTGATCTGACTCGAGGTCAGCGGCAACAATCTCAGCGGCGGCGGTGTCTAGATTCGGCTCGTCAGCCACGTCTAGAGGGTACCCCCTCGTTTCTCAGCGGCTGTGACGTTGTCCTGCGAAATCGCGGTTGGCTCCAGCTGGTCAGCTGGCACACCCAGCAGAACCAGTTGGCCCATACGTGAGGCGTCCAGCGACTGGCTCAGCAGGCGCTGCATGTAATCCGGCGCATGGAAGCCGTAGGAGTTCTCCGAATAGGCGAAGTCGGCATAGAAGCCAGCGAAGCGCTGGTAGTTGCGAGCCAGGTCAAGCGTGGCGTCATCCAGCTCGCCCTTTTCGACCTCAGCCTCGAGCGCCGCGATCAGGGCCATCAGTGAATCCATGGCCCGGTCACGCGAATCAACGAAGCGGTTTTGAATGGTTAGAACGCGCTCTTCAAGGATCGCGGTCGAACCGGGGTGGCAAGTACCGCAAGTGGCGTTGACGTCATTCATTGGTGTCTTGACATTGTGGTTCGACACCTTCTGCCCACCCTCGCGGATGTATGACATATGGCAATCAGCGCAGCTAACGCCGTTGTCGCCATGAACACCCATTGACCAGGTCTCAAACTCGGGGTGCTGAGCCTTGAGCATCGAAGCCCCGGTCAGGGCATGCTCCCAATCCTTCGGGAAGGACTCGTCAGCCTTTGTCTCCTCGTAATAGGTCCACATGTCGTTGATGTCAATACCGTCGGCCCACGGGAAGGTCAGTGTCTTCTCGTCACCCTTCATGTAGTACTCGACGTGGCACTGGGCGCAAACAAACGAACGCATTTCTTCGTTGGTGGCGTCCTTGTTGGCATCAAAGTTCTCGATGCCTTGCGATGCCTTCCAAGCTGCGATGCCATTGATCGCGGCCGGGCGGGTCAAGCGCAGCTTCATGGTCTCCGGGTCATGGCAGTCGATGCAGCCAATTGGCCCCTTGGCCACGTTATTCGCCACGACCTCGCGGTATGGCATCTTGTTCATCTCGGCCCAACCGGCAGCCTGGTCACCGTTGCCAAGTTCATCCATGACTTGTGGCAACGAGGTGTGACAGTTTAGGCAAGCGCCGGCCTGTGGCCGCTCCAAGGTGCGCCGTGTTTCTTGCTGATCAATCAGCATGTATTCGTGGCCGCGCAGGTGGCGATAGTCAATGGCGAAGGCGTAACCCTTCCACATCGTTATCAACCGCTCATCGCCCTCAATCTTGGACATGGTGGTCTGATCGCGGGAATCCGGCAGCGGGACATCGGCTTCAATAAACACAGTGCCATCTGGCAGCACAAACTCGCCCTTTGAGACGCGATCTTTGTCCGCCGGGACCAGTTCTGGAGCGAAGGTGGTGCCGAGGAACTCAGACGTCTGCTTGTACAACGAGTACTGAGTTGGGAAGTTCTCTCCCCAAACAGCCGGGTCATAGGTCTGTTCAGTGATGTCGACAAGCCGGTTGTAGGTGGCTACTTGGCCTTCCTGCTTGCGGTCGAAGATGTTGGTCACCATCGCCGTGATCACAAAGGTCACAACGGCAGCCAACACCGCCACGACAACAAACAGCCACCACCTGGATTTCTTCTTGGCGGCTGGGGCCGGGTCGGTCATTATTGGTGCCTCCTCTTGAGGGGTATTGGGAGTTGTAGGGATGTAGCTAGTCGCGGTGACCAATACCGCTGTGGCAGCGAGTACAGGTCCTCTCGGTTTGGTCGGTGCCCATGGTGATGAACAACTGCTCGGTCATCTCCGAGTGGCAATAAAGACACGTCTCATTGGTGGTGGCCAGTGAGGAATCGCGGATGTTGATGTTTACGGGGTAATTACCAAAGGTGAACTTGCTGCCGTGCAGCACGCCGTCCTCGGCCTTAACCATGTACTTCTCCACCACCGAGCCGTGAGGCAGGTGGCAGTCGTTGCAGGTAGCGACCTTGGCGTGCCCACCGGCCCGCCAAGCGTTGTATTGCGGTTGCATCACATGGCAATTGGTGCAGGTCGCGGGGTCGGAGCCAAAGTAGCTCGGCACCTCGGCATAGGACACCGCAAAGGTGAACATGCCAATGGCCGTGCCGACAAAGACCGCGGCCAGGATCCTGACCAGCTTGCCAGTGCTGGACTTCTGCTTTGAAGCCGCCAAGTTGGACTCCCGGGGGTTGGGGGGAACAACAAACCGCAACCGGTGATCCACTAAGGCGGGGCGCCCGGCTGCGGCGGCTGCACCCTCAGAAACAAGGTCTCGCTCAATCTATTGGCACATCGTCCCTTGGGCAAGCACCTA
Organism: Micrococcales bacterium; assembly: GCA_009784895.1. Lineage (NCBI taxonomy): Bacteria > Bacillati > Actinomycetota > Actinomycetes > Micrococcales > Micrococcales bacterium. The sequence continues at coordinate 23,045 of WQXJ01000041.1, forward strand.
TCGTTTTTTTTGATGCGGTTTCTACTGAAAACTGCATTTTGGCAGGTGGCCGGGTTAGTGTATTCCGTTTTTTCGCCGGCGACGGGCCCGGTTTTGGGCCGATGGCGCGGCCGGGCTAGCTTGGTTGGCGCCTTGGGGTGTATGGCAGCCAGC
>WQXJ01000042.1 GCA_009784895.1 Micrococcales bacterium
TACGGCGCCCGGTTCCGCCACTGGCTGGTCATGGACACACCTAAGCCATATGACTCCTGCGGCAACGGCTCGGCCATGCGGGTGGCGGCTGTGGGCTGGCTCTGCCACTCACCGGAGCAGGTTTGCCGCTGGGCCAGCGTCACCGCGCGGGTGACACACAACCATCCCGAGGGCATCAAAGGCGCCGCCGCCACCGCTCTGGCCATCTACCTGGCTCGCACCGGGGCGACCAAAGCGCAGATCAAGGCCCAGATCGAAAAGCGTTTTGACTATGACCTGAGCCGTAGCTTGGACCAAATACGGCCCGGCTACCGGCGTTTCGAAACCTGCCAAGCCACCGTGCCCGAGGCCATAACGGCCTTCCTCGAATCGACCGGCTTTGAAGACACCGTGCGTCTGGCGGTGTCGCTGGGAGGCGATTCCGACACGCTGGCGGCCATCGCCGGTTCAATCGCACAGGCCGCCTATGGCATCCCGTCTGATCTTGTCGACCAGGCCAGGCGTCGCCTAGACCAGCCGCTGCTTGAAGTGATCGAAGCCTTTGACCAGGTGGTGTCAGATGCGCCTCAGCCTCCGGTAATCTGAACAGCGTGACGGGGCCATCACGCAAGCCGCATCTTCTGCCGCGCGGCGAACGCATCAGGGCACCATTTGAGTTGCGCCTGCCACCAGCTCGCCATCAATTGGAGTGGCGCGCTCTGGACAGCCGTGACGCCGCCCAATTTGCCTCCTTAGAGGCGCAGAACTCCGGTCAGATTGCCTCCGAAGAAGCGCCCATCCCGTGGGATGTGGTGATTGCGCCAGGGCCCGATGGCGAACCATGCACCCTGGGCGGGTTCGACCAGGCTGGGGTTTTGCGAGCGGCGGTGGCCTTGCAGCTGTGGCCGCCGGCCGAATCCGGCACCGTTCTGGTGCGCGGCGTGGTTGACCCGGACTGGGCCGGGCGCGGCATTGGTCGCGCCTTGATGGCCTGGGAGGAAGGCCGAGCCCGGCAAATCCTGGCCGGGCTGCCGGGTAACGGGCCGGCCTGCCTGGTGACCTACGTCGATGAAACGGCCGCCAGCCACCGCCGTTTGGTCATGGCGGCTGGCTTTTCGACTTGGCGCAGTTACTACCGCCTGAGGCGTGACCTGCAAGCCCCAATCCCGCATTTCGACCTACCGGACGGAATGCTTTGGCGAGCCAAGGACCAGGTTGATCCAGAAGAGGTCCGCCAGGTTTACAACGTTGCCTCAGCCGATGGTTGGGCGCCAGGCCCAATGCTCAAGGGTCAATGGGACCGGCGCTGGGATGACTACCGCCCAGAATGGTCCAGGCTGGTAGTCGACGGGTCCACCTTGGAAGTTGTCGGTTTTTCCTTGGTCATTCAACGCGAGGAAAGCTGGACCGGCCAACCCCGGCAGGAGACCCTGATCCACCGCCTGGCCGTGGCGCCGTCCCACCGCGGGCGTGGCATTGGCCGGGCCTTGATCTCAAATACGCTGCGGGCAGTAGGAGAATCCGGGCTGCGTTTTTGTGCCTCGCTGGTTGACCCGGAAATGCCGAACGCTTCAACCGCCATGCACGAGGCCTTCGGTTTCTCGCCCACCGGCCAAGTTATTGTCTACACCCTCGACCTCTAGCCGATGCCGGCGATGGGGCCGGTCAGTGGGCTGCCGGACATATCGCGGCGCTGGTCCAACTCAGGCAGTGGCACGGCTTGGCCACCGGCCGCCACCGCCTTGGCCGGCCCGGGCCCAACCCAGGCGTTGATGAGGCAATCTTGACCCTTCAAGAACCGTTGGCAGCGAACCCCGCCGGTGGCGCGGCCCTTAGCTGGGTAGAGCTGAAGTGGTGAGACCTTGCCACTGCCGTCATCGAGTCCAGGCAGGGCGGCTGAGTATCCGGCCACCGAAACGACTTGGGCTGCGTCCAGGTCGCTGACCACCGCGAAGGCCATGGCCCGGTGACCTGAGGCCAGCTTGATTCCGGCCATGCCGCCGGCCGGCCGGCCTTGAGGCCTAACCTGGCTGGCCGGGAAACGCAGCAGCTGGGCGTCAGTGGTGACGAAACAGAGCCAAGCAGTGTCCTCACCCTGGCCGCAGCCAATTACCCGGTCGCCGTCTTTCAGCCCAATGACCTCCCATTCGTCCTTGGCCGGGTGATCCGGTAGGACCCGCTTGACCAGGCCGCCGGCCGTGCCCAGGCACAAGGGCGCGGCGCCGGGTTCAACCGCCGCCAGCCCAACGACCTGTTCGCCTCTGGCCAGTTCAACGTACTCGGACACCGGGGCGCCGGCCGCCAGGGACAGCGGCGCCGCTGTGGGCGGCAAGGCCGGCAGCTCCAGACACTGAATCGCCACGGCTCGTCCAGTGGAGGTAATTGCCGCTACCCGGCCGCGGGTGGTGGCCGGGACCAAAGCAGTCAAGGCGTCGTGAGCGGCGCGCTCGCCTACGCGAGTGGGGTAGGCGGCATCGGCGGTGCGGGCCAACAAACCGGTTGCGCTCAACGCCACCCAGCACGGCGCGTCTGCAACCTCAAGTGGTGCGGCACTGGCGGCGCGGCGGCCAGCCACAGGCGCCTCGGTTCCGGCACTGTCTAGGAGGATGGTGCGACGGGGCGTGCCATGTTCGGCCGCCACCTGGGCCAGCTCCTGGCTGACAAGGAGGCGCAGCAGGCTATCGGAGCCCAAAATGGCTTCGAGTTCGGCGATCTCCTTGGCCAATTGGCTGGCCTCGGCCTCTAACTCCAAACGCGAAAACTTGGTCAAGCGGCGCAGACGTAGCTCAAGGATGAACTCAGCCTGGGCCTGGCTCAAGTCGAAAACCGACATCAGGCGCTGGCAGGCTTGGGCGGCGTCATCGGAGGAACGAACCACTTCAATTACCTCGTCGATGTTCAGTACCGCCACCAGCAAACCTTCAACCAGGTGCTGGCGTTCGAGTCGTGTGGCCAGGCGGTGGGCGGTACGGCGGCGCACAATTACCAGGCGGTGGTCAACAAACACTTCAAGCAGTTCACGCAAACCAAGCGTGCGCGGCTGACCTTCGACCAAAGCGACAGAGTTGATCGAAAACGAATCCTCCAGCGGCGTTAGCCGGTACAACTCGCCCAGCACCGCTTCGGGGTTGAAACCGGTCTTGACCTCGATCAACAGCTTCAGACCGTGTTTGCGGTCAGTCAAATCGGTGACCGCACTGACGCCCTGCAGGCGCCGCGACTGGACCTGGTCTTTGATCTTTTCGATAACCTTTTCCGGGCCCACCAGGTATGGCAGCTCGGTCACCACAATGCCTTTGCGTCTGGAGGTGATTGGCTCAATCCGGGCCATGGCCCGGGTGCGGAAGGAACCGCGGCCGGTGGCGTAAGCCTCCCGGATGGCCTCCAGGCCCACAATCTTGCCGCCGCCGGGCAAATCTGGCCCAGGCACATGAAGCATCAGGTCTTCGAGCGAAGCGGTGGGGTGGGCAATCAAATGGCGGGCGGCCGCCACCACTTCAACTAAGTTGTGGGGCGGCATGTTGGTGGCCATACCGACGGCGATGCCGGCGGCCCCATTGACCAGCAGGTTCGGGATGGCGGCCGGTAGGACCTCAGGTTGGGTTAGGGAGGAATCATAGTTGGGGCCAGAGTCGACCATATCCTCGTCCAGGCCGCTGGTCATGGCCATGGCGGCCGGCGCCAGGCGGGCCTCGGTGTAACGGGAGGCGGCCGGGCCGTCATCGAGCGAACCGAAGTTGCCGTGCCCATCTATTAGCGGCAAACGCATAGTGAAAGACTGAGCCAAGCGAACCAGGGCGTCGTAAATGGCGCTGTCGCCGTGCGGGTGGAGGCGTCCCATGACATCGCCCACCACCCGGGCGGATTTGACATGCGGCCGGCTGGGCCACAAGCGCATCTGCGACATTTGGTACAAAATGCGGCGTTGGACCGGTTTCAGTCCGTCGCGGGCGTCCGGCAGAGCCCGGGCGTAGATAACCGAATAGGCGTACTCCAAGAACGAAGCTTCCATTTCCTGGGTGACGTCGACATCAGTAATGCGTTCGGCAACAACCTGGCTGCCACTACGCGGCATCGGGCCCCCTAGGCGGCTAGTGATTCGACGGGTTTCCAGGCTAACCGCAACGAGCCAATCGAGAGAGAAAACCACGCCGGGCCCGCGGTTCTGCTTTGATACATGTATGAGCGACGTGACGGCCCTAATCCGCCAGGAGCTGGACAAAGTTGGTTACTTCCCGGATCTGGTCGAAGGCATGATCGACCTGGCACTGGCCTGCGAACAGCCAACTAGCTTTCTGGTAGTGCCTGAATCGACGCTGGGGGAGGGCACAATCGGCTGGCATGTGACCTTCCTGGCCATAACGCCAACCCGCCTGGTGGTGGTCCATATTGACGACGCCGACCTGGTAGACGGCAAAACGACGGCGGCTTCGACTTCCACGGCCGCCAAACTCGAGTCCATCAAACAGGTGCGCGTGTCCCAAATGATTGACAACCCGGCCGAATACTCTGGCCCGGACCATGACCGCCTGCTGACGGTGTCAGTTAGTTGGGGTATGGCCACTTCGATCGAGGTGGAACCTGCCGGCTGTGCCGACCCGGGCTGCGAAGCCGACCACGGCTGGCAGGGTACGGCCTCCACAGAGGATGCCGGTTTTACCGTCTCGACCGATGTCAACGGCCCAGAGTTAGTTGTGGCCGCCATGGAGTTCACCCGCCGGCTGATCGACGCCCAGGTAGCGGCCAAATCGTGTCAATAACGCCGCCTGATTGGGTTTGCCCGCCGGCCTACCGCGGTGGCGCCCTGGCCTGCTGCCTGCCAACTGCGGCGGCCGTGGCCGGACTCGATTTGCCGCCCATTGACCAAGACCCGGGCCTGGCGCCGTTGCCCGGCGGTGTCACCCTTTCCGGAGCCAAAGGCGTCGTTGTCATCCTGGTTGACGGCCTAGGGGTGGAAAACTTGGCCGCTCGCCGCGGCCACGCCCCGACTCTTGGCGCTTTGCCGGCGGCCGATTGGGTGACCGGTTTTCCCTCCACCACTGTGACCTCTCTGGCCACATTTGGTACCGGCCGTCCACCCGGTTTGACCGGCCTGGCCGGCTATTCGCTGCGCGACCCGGCCACCGGCCGGCGGGCCCAGCTGATCAACTGGGATACCCCAACCGAGCCAGAGACTTGGCAATGTGAACCGACCTACTTTCAACGGTTGGCCGCCGCCGGGACGCCCACCAACCTGATAGGGGAGGAGCGGTTTGCGGCATCGTCCATGACCCGCTGCTCCCTGCGCGGCGGAGTCTTCTCCGGCGTTGGCCAGGCATCTGATCGTGTCCCTAAAACCGTCGACTTGGCCAAGTCTGGTGCCCGCCTGATCTACCTTTACTGGGGCGAACTAGACAAAGTCGCCCACCAGAAGGGCTGGACTGGCCCGGACTGGTCCAGCGCCTTGGAGTACCTTGACTCGGCTGTCAAAGACTTGCTGAACCAGCTGCCGGCTGGTTGGGAGGTTTGGTTGACGGCAGATCACGGCGTGGTTGACGTCGGTAAGCGGGTCGACTTGGCCACTTTGCCGCATCTCAATGAGGGTGTGGCCGTTGCCGCCGGCGAACCCAGGACCTTGCACCTTTACACCACAGCCGGTACCGATCCTGAGCCGGTGGCCCAGCGATGGATTGACTTCCTGGGGGAGCAGGCCTGGGTCCTGACCCGCCAACAGGCCACCGAAGCTGGACTGTTTGGCCAGGTCAGCCAGCGTGCTCTGCCCTATTTGGGCAATGTTGTGGTAGCTATGGCTGGTTCGATGATCATCGAAGACTCACGTGTCCAAACGGCCTCAGGCTTGGCCATGAAGGCCCACCACGGCTCACTGACAGCGCTGGAGATGCGGGTGCCGCTGCTGCGCGCCAGCTGCTAGGCAGGTTTGACAGGGTCGGTCTAATCCTCAGCTTTGGGCGCGCCGAAGACAATCTCATCCCAGCTGGGCACCGAGGATCGTTTGGCCCGCCCCCCACGGGCCGGTTTGGCTTGGTCTTCTGGGTCGGCTTGGGCTGCGGCCGGGTCCGATGCCGGCGGTTGGGCATTTTCAGCCACTGGGCCTGGTAGTGGCTCGGGCAAATCAGGCGTTCTGTCCTTGAGCGAAATCCGCTCAGTGGTTGAGCCGGGGTCTTGGGGAGCCGCATCGCCAAGGGCGTTTTCCAGGGTGTATGCCGAATAGGCCGGCAAGGTTGCGGGTTCAGCTGGGGCTGGGGTCTGGGCCGGGTCTACCTCGGTCAGCTGGCGCAATTCGAGCACGTCGCCGTCCAAGGCTGAGGGGGTCGGCTCCAGGCCCTGGTCGACCGGTCCGCGCAGTCCGCGCTGGTCCATTAGCTCATCAAGCAGAGATAGCTGGTTGGTGTCGGCCGTGGGCGGTGAGATATCCGGGGCGAATTCATCGAACTCATCGTCCCCAGAGGCGACGGCTGTGAGGTGGCGGCGGGCCGCCGGCAAGGGCGAATCGGGTAGTTCCAGTTCGGTCATCCACTCGGCCGGCTCGTCTAGAGGCGTCAGGGTGCGGCCGGTCAAGTCAACTAACCAGCGGGCCGTGCGCATTTCGCCGTCCAGATCAAAGTCGAGGCGACAGATCCAGCGCCCATCATGGTGGTATGCGTCCCAATCGAGTGAATCGAGTTCAACCCCTTTGGCAGCCAGACGCTCAGCGGTGACCTGCTCAAGGGTTGGCGCGCTTTCCTCCCGGTTGATTTGGATGGCTCTTGACCGCTCGGCGACGTAGGCGCGTTCATCCATCACCGGAGCGGCGTAGCGGGTGACCACCTCGGCCGGGGCGTTGGCCTCTTTGGCCAACTGGGCCGGGTCAGCCCCGGCCCTAACCAGGGCCTGGATGTCCTTGGGTTTGAGATCATCCGGCATTTCCTGGGGTACGGCCTCTGGTAGTGGTGGCCGGCCGGCGGCTCGAACCGCGGCCCTCAATTCGTGGTTCACCTCTACGGCGAATTCGGTGTCATCCGGTCCCACCAGGATCAGGCGGTCGCCCTCCTGGCGGTCATACCGCAACACGTCCATTAGCCATCCTTCCCTAGCATCCTGTCTGAGGCTGCCACAGGCGGCGTTGCACTGGTGTGATCTGGGCCGGTGTGCCGCAACACGCTGCCCGGACAAGCCCGGGGCAGCTGGTTGACCCGAGAGCCATACCTCGCCTGGCTGCCCCATCGACCTGACCTAGTCTAGTAGACTAGAACCATGGCGTCGGTTGTAGTAAATGCCTATGAGGCCAAGACGCGCCTGTCTCAGCTAATCGCTCAAGCTGAACAAGGCGACGATGTGACTATCGCGCGGCGCGGCAAACCCGTCGTGCGGCTGGTGCCGTTGACGGAACCGCCGCAACGTGAGCTTGGCTTTCTTGGCGGCGTGCTGTCTAGCGAATCTGACAACGAGCTGCTGGCCCCTCTTGACGGCGAGGAGCTGTCGCACTGGGATGTCGGAGACACCCTGTGAGGGTTCTGGTCGACACCCACGCCCTGTTGTGGGCGTTGGACAAACCGAGGCGCTTGCCCAAGGCGGTGCGCCAGCTGTTGGAAGCCGGCGGCACCGAGATCCTAGTGTCGGCGGCCACCGCTTGGGAGCTTGGGATCAAACACCACAAAGGCAAATTGCCTGAGGCACAGTCCTTGTTGGCCAATTGGGATCCCTACCTCAATCGCCTTGGCGCGGTGCAGCTGCCGATCACTCACGCCCACGCTCGGTTGGCCGCCGCACTGAACTGGGAGCACAACGACCCATTTGACCGCATGCTGGCGGCCCAGGCGATCACTGAAAGTCTGCCTTTGATCAGCGCCGACCAGGTCTTTGACCAAGCACTGGGCCTGAGACGTTGGTGGGACCGCCTCCCCGACTAGGACCTCGCCGGAAAAGAAGACATCAGCGGGCGAGGGTAGCTCCTTGACCGGCTGAGGCGCAGGTGGCGCTGTTAGAGTTGCGCAGCACCCGGCGCGGGATTGAGCCGGTTAGGTCAGGGCTGTAACAGAGCGTAACTCGGGTAAGCACAACGCCCTCAGCCGTGCTACTCTATGGCCGCTTTCCGTTGACGGGCGCCATCCACCGGCCTTGGTCATCGGTTACTTCGAAGAGAAAGTGGGACAGAACCAGGCAATGGCTACTGACTACGACGCTCCTCGTAAGAACGATGAGGACCTAGCACAAGACTCCTTAGAGGAGCTCAAGGCCAGGCGCGCCGAAAAGTCGGCATCTGTGGTCGATGAGGACGAGGCGGACGCGGCAGAAGGCTTCGAACTGCCCGGCGCCGATCTGTCTGACGAGGAACTATCGGTTCGGGTACTGCCCAAACAAGCCGATGAGTTCATGTGCGGTTCATGCTTCCTGGTTCACCACCGCTCCCAACTGGCCAGCGAATCCAATGGCGTCATGATTTGCACTGAGTGCGATTCCTGAGGCTAGAGTCGAATCCGTGGATGATCGCCTCGAGGTCCTGGTCCAGCGAGTTGACCTGGGCCTGGAGTTGCCGGCCTATCAACACCCGGGCGATGCCGGGCTGGACCTTTGCGCCACTGCGGACCTTGACCTGGGCCCAGGCGAGCGGGCCACCGTCTCGACTGGAATCGCCATTGCCTTACCGCCCGGTTATGTTGGCCTGGTCCACCCGCGCAGCGGCTTGGCCGCGCACCATGGCCTGACGGTTGTCAACGCGCCCGGCACGGTCGATGCCGGCTACCGCGGTGAGATCAAGGTCACCCTGCTCAACACCGACCTAACTGACACCATCAGCCTCAAGCGCGGCCGGCGCATTGCCCAGCTGGTGATACAGCCAGTGGTGACAGCCCGGCTAATCGAGGTAGACGCCTTACCCGGATCGGCCCGCGGCCAAGACGGGTTCGGTTCGACCGGTCAGGAGACCAAGCCATGAGTCCGTTGTTCCGCCGCAAATCCCGTGACGACCAGGAGCCAGAGGCCAGCGACGGGCCTGAGGAGGCGCCTAAGGCCAGCCAGGATGACGCCAACGATCAGTCGCCGGACCTTGGCAGCGACAGCCAAGGTCCATTTGACCTGGCCGAGCAGCCGGAGCTGGGCCTGCGATTGGACCTGGGAGCGATCCGCTTACCGGTCCGCCCAGGGATGAACGTCCGGATGGATGTTGACCGGGCATTGGGCAAACCGGTGGCCGTGGCGGTGACTCACGACGGTTCAACCCTGCGTCTGCAGGCCTTCGCCGCCCCCAAGACCTCCGGTTTGTGGGATAAGGTCCGTGACGAATTGTTGCTTCAGGCAAAACAAAGCGGCGGCCAGGCTGAGGTGGTTGAGGGTGTATTTGGCGCTGAAGTCAAGGCCCAAATGCCGGCCAAGGGGGCCAGCGGCCAGACAACCAAACAGAAAATGCGCTTCATTGGCGCAGACGGCCCGCGCTGGTTCCTGCGCGGCCGGATAACTGGCCAGGCCGCCCAAAAGGACGACCCAGTCCCCTGGTTAGAGGAGGTCTACCGGGGGATCGTGATAGTGCGTGGCACCGAGGCCCGCCCGCCCCGTGACCTGCTGCCGCTGCACCCGCCGGGTGAGGTCCCGGCATCGGACAACCAAAGCCAACCGGCTGAAGGCGCCACCGACCAGATCATGCGTCGCGGGCCAGAAATCACCGAGATTCACTGAGTATGAAGCCGCTTGCCAGCCTGGCACAGGCGCTGCGTCGCATCTTGACGCCGCCAGAGGAGCTCGAGGCTGGAGCCGAGCGGGCGGCGGCCCAGGTGGCTGGCACCACGCCGGTGGCAAACCTGGCCGGCCGCCAACACTTCCGGGTATCTGGTCTGATCCGGTCGGTCGCGACGACCGGTCGGGGCCAACCGCCAGGCTTTGAACTGGACCTATTTGACGGCACCGGTTCGCTGCGGGTGGTTTGGCAGGGCCAGCGGGCCATTTTGGGCCTAGACGCCGGCCGGCACCTGATTGTCGAGGGGTTGGTTTCGATTGAAGGTGGCGGACGGGCGGTCATGCGCAACCCTCACTACCAGCTAGTACCGTCAAAGCGGGCCACGGCATGAACCAACCAACGGGCTGGCGGGCGCTGCTGGCTGAGGAGTTCAACTGGTCTGAGGCCATGGGTGGGCCGCGTGGTATGGCCGAATCGGTTGCGCCAGGGTTGACCTTTGTTATCTGCTTCGTCATTTGGCAGTCCCTGTGGCCGGCCTTGATTCCGGCCGTGGCCTTGGCCTCGGTGCTGGCGGTGGTCAGGCTGATCCAGCGTGGCTCGGTTATGGGCGCCGTCTCGGGTTTGGGCGGCATTGGTGTGGGCGCTATCTGGGCCGCCATCACTGGCCAACCGCAAGATGTCTACGCCTGGGGGCTGTGGGTCAACGGCGCCTACGGGGCCGGCTCACTGTTGACCATAGTGTTTCGTTTCCCTTTGGTGGCGATGGTGGTGGCGGTGCTGACATTCCGGGGAGGTGCCGTCAGGGCCGATGCCGATCTGATGCGTCGGTCATATCAGTCGACTTGGCTTTTGGTGGCCATGTTTGCCGCTCGTTTGGCAGTTCAGTTGCCGCTTTACTTTGGCGCCAAGGTGGCGCTGCTCGGTACGGTCAAGCTGGCCATGGGTTTCCCGCTGTTCGCCTTGGTGCTTTGGCTGTGTTGGCTGATTATGCGCCCGGCCTTGGCCCAGGCCAAAGCCGAGGCCGCAGCCAAAGCAGAAACTACCGCGGCCGAAGCAGCCGCGCCGATCGACGGGGCCCTGGTCGGAGATGAAGCTGGTGACGCTCCATGCGATGACGGCGGCGCGACCGAGCCGGGCGAAACCGACGGAACGGTCGACTAGGCCGAGCCAACAGCTAGTCGTCTCCGGGTTGGCTGAGGGGCTCATCGGGGTGGAGCATGGCCTGGAGTTCTTCGGTTGCCACCGACGTGGCCACGAAAATGAGCTCATCGCCGCCCTCGAAAACCAGGTCAGCCTCAGCCGGCACCGGCCGGGCGTCACGCACAATCGCCGCCAGCACCGCTTCAGGCGGCCACTGCATGTCGCCGGCTCGTTGACCGACAAGGGTTGAGGTTTCCGGCAAGGTCACCTCAACCAGGTCGGTCTCGGATTGGTGGAAAGTGAAGATGCGGACCACGTCACCCACGGCCACGGCCTCTTCAACCAGGGCGGTCATAATCCGCGGGGTGGACACGGCCACGTCAACGCCCCAAACCGAATCGAACATCCACTCGTTTTTGGGGTTGTTGACCCGGCCCACCACCCGGGGCACACCAAACTCGGATTTGGCCAACAAGGCCAAGACCAGGTTGACCTTATCGTCGCCAGTGGCCGCCACCACGACATCGGCCTTGACCAACTCTGCCTTGGTCAGCAGCGACAATTCGGTGGCATCGGCCAAGACCCAGTTGGCCTCAGGCACTTGGCCCAGCTCCATGGCGGCTGGGTCCTTGTCCAAAATGGTGATGTCGTGTCCACGCGAGGCCAGTTCAGCCGCGATCGACCGGCCCACGGAACCGGCTCCGGCAATGATTACCTGCATCACTCCTCCGCTTCAGGTGGGCGGGCCAAGGTGCGTTCGGCCTCAGCCACCTGGTCGGTTGCGGTGGCCAGATAGAGACGGTCACCGGATTGGAAAACCATGTCCGGGCCAGGGGTTTCGGCCCGGCCCAGGCGGCTAATGAAAGCCACCCGGCCGCCGGCCACCCGCTCTAGCTCGGTCAGATTTGAGCCAACCCAATCGGGGTGAACGTCGATCACCGAGATCGAGATTTGGCCGGTGGGGTCTTGATACTCGGTGATGGCCCCAGATGGCAGAACCGACCTGAGGACTTGGTCAGCCGCCCAAGGCACGGCCGCCACCGTGGCAATGCCCAAACGCTCGTAGACCTCGGCCCGGTTGTGGTCGTAGATCCTGGCGACCACGTTTTCCACGCCGAAAGTCTCGCGGACCACCCGGGCGGCCAAGATGTTCGAATTGTCGCCAGAAGAAACCGCGGCGAAGCCAAAGGCTTCGCCTATGCCGGCCTCAGACAGGATGTCCTTGTCAAAACCAAGGCCAGTGATGCGCCGGCCAGAGAAGCCATCTGCCAGGCGCCTAAACGAAGTCGGGTTCTGATCAACTACGGCTACCGAGTGGCCGTGGGCCTCAAGGGCTGAGGCGGAGGCGGCACCGACCCGGCCGCAACCCATGACAACGAAGTGCACAGCCTCGATTCTTCCATCAAATTCAAGAGCTAGGCTGGCAGGGTGAGCGATCTCACGGGCGTGTTGCGTCGGCTTGTGCTGGGGCGCAGCGGACGCGCCTTTGGACCTGGCCCGGTGGGCAGGGCCTCGGTTAGGGTCCGCTGGGCGCTGCCAATGCTGGCGCCTGACGCTCTCAGCGCGGTGGCCTACGCCCCGGATGAGATCCTGATCATGCTGGGTGCAGGTGGCTTGGCCGCCCTGGCGGCAGGGCCCTGGGTGGGCCTTGGCATCGCGGCACTAATGGCAGTGGTAGTCGCCTCTTACCGCCAAACCATCAAGGCCTATCCACGCGGCGGTGACTATCAGGTCGCCCGGGAGAATCTTGGGCCGCTGGCCGGGGTCGCCACCGGTGGGGCCATGATGGTCGACGCACTGTTGACTGTGGCGGTCTCGATCACGGCCGGGGTTGGTTACCTGGTCGCGATTTGGCCGTCGGTCGAACGCTACCGCGTCGAAGTCAGCATTGTCTTGGTGCTGGTGATGACTCTGGTGGCACTGCGCGGCTCGAAGTCGATTGGGCCAGTTGTGATTGGCGCCGTTTACGCTTTCCTCCTGGTCTTGGCTGTGGCTGGCCTAGTCGGTCTGATCCGGTTTTTTGCCGGCGCCTTGGAACCTGTCGCGGTCAGCCAGGCGGCCGCCGAGGCGGCCGTGGCCACCAACGCCGACGCGGCCGATTTGGCCCAGCCACCGGGCGGGGCCGAGGCCGCCTTGACTGGCTTGGCCTGGGCCGGCTTGGTGCTGCGGGCCTTCGCCGCCGGTGCCGTGGCGCTGACCGGTGTCCAAGCCATCTCACAGGCCACCGGGATTTTCCGCGAGCCGAAAGCCCGCAACGCCGCCCGGTCGCTGTCATTTCTTGGCCTGGCCTGTGGCGGCCTGCTTCTAGCGGTGCTAGTGATGGCCAAACACCTTGAACTGCTGGCCACCGCGGAAAAGTCCCCAGTCTTGGCCCAGATCTTTTCCGCCATCTACGCCCCGGTCGGTTTCCTGGCCGCCTTGTCCACGCTGGTGGTGGCGATGCTGCTGGCGGTGGCCGCCTCAACCGCCTTCAGGTGGGTGCCGAACCTCATGTCACTGCTGGCCCACGACGCCTATCTGCCTAAACAGTTCTACCGCCGGGGCGACCGGAGGGTGGCCGCCCACGGCATTTTGACCTTGGGCGTCGGCTCGGCCCTGCTGATCTGGTTATTCGACGCTTCGCTAACCCGCCTAATCCAGCTCTACATCGTGGGCGTTTTCACCTCGTTTACTCTGTCCGGCCTAGGCATGATCCGTCACTGGAACGGCCAGATGCGACTGGTCAAGACCACCCAAGATAGACGCAAGATTGTCTTGTCAAGGTTGGTAAACGGCATCGGCCTGGGGGCCACCTCGATCACGTTAGCGGTCGTGGTGGTGACAAAGTTCACCCACGGCGCCTGGGTTTCGCTGCTGCTACTGGGGTTGGCGGTGGTGCTGATGGGTCGGGTCCACGCCCACTACCAGCGCCTAGAGGAGGAGTTGGCGCCGCCGCGGGATGACCCAAGCGTTAACGCGCTGCCCAGCCGGGTCCACGCCATAGTGCTTGTTTCCGCCGTCTCCAAATCCACCGCCCGGGCCATCGCCTACGCCAGGGCGACCCGGCCGTCCACGCTTGAGGCCCTGACAGTCCGGCTGGACCACGCCCGCCTGGCCAAGTTGCGCCGCGACTGGGACAAGGCTGGCCTGCCGGTGCCGCTGCGGGTGATGGATGCGCCCAGCCAGGAACTGACCCGGCCGGTGATAGAACACATCAAAGAAATCCGGCGGCATTCGCCACGCGACCTGGTTGTGCTTTACATCCCTGAGAAGATCGTGGGCCACTGGTGGGAGAAATGGCTGCACAACCGTTCGGCTGCGCGGCTAGCCACGCGGCTGCGGCGGCTGCCAGGAGTGGTCATCGCCTCGGTGCCGTGGCAGCTCGAGTCGGTCCGCCGGCGCGGCGGCCTTGACTGACGGTCTGGTAGAGCTGACCGCCGGGCCTTGGGCTCATGGCGGTTCATGTGTGGCGCGCCTGGACGGGCAAGTTGTCTTTGTGCGCCTGGCGCTACCGGGCGAGCGGGTGCGGGTGCAGTTGACGGCGCGGCGGGCGAAGTTTCTGCGGGCCGATGTGGTCGAGGTGCTCGAAGCCTCACCTGACCGGGTGGCCCATCCTTGGCCCGAGGCTGTCGCCGGCCAGGTGGGCGGTATGGACATGGGGCATGTCGCACCGGCTGCAGCCCGGGCCGCCAAGGCCGGTGTTGTGCGTGATCAGCTGCGCCACCAGGCCGGTGTGGACTGGCCGGTTGAAGTCGCTGCCGTGGGTGATGGCCTGCCAACAGGCTGGCGTGGGCGGGTTGATTTGTCGGCCGATGACGGTGGCAACCTTGGCATGTTTCGTCCCAAAAGCCGCTCGTTTGTGTCCCTGTCATCACTGCCTATGGCGGTGGCTTCGATTCAGGCCATGGGGCTGTTTGACCGGGTTTTCCCACCAGGCCGGGTGACGGCGGTGGCGCCTTCAGACTCTGAGCCTTTTGTGGTCAGCGGTGGCCAGGTGGCGCCGCGCCGGCGCGAGTTGGTCGAGGTGGGCGGGGCGTGTTTCCGCTATCAGCTCGATGGCCTCGGTTTTTGGCAGCCACATGTGGCGGCGCCGGCTTGCCTGGTCGGGGCCGTGCTTGATGGCGCCGGGGCGGGCGATCTGGCTGGGGCAACCATCTGGGATTTGTACTGCGGCTCTGGGTTGTTCACTGTGCCGCTGGCTGGGGCCGTGGGCCAGGCCGGCCAGGTGGTTGGGGTCGAAGCTGGCCGGCAGGCGGCGTTAGATGCCCGGGCCAATTTGGCCATTTGGGGCGACCGGGTCAAGGTCATCCGGGCCGATGTAGCCGCTGCGCTGCAAAGAGACATTGGCGCCCGCCGGCGGCGCCGGCGATCTGGCACCGGGCCGGAACCCAGTGACTTGTTGCCTCGGCCCGATTTGGTCGTGCTTGACCCGCCCAGGGCAGGAGTTGGGGCCAAAGTGGTGGCGGCGCTGGTTGAGGCGGCCCCGGCCCGGGTGGTCTACGTCTCGTGTGAGCCTTCAACACTGGCCCGCGACTTGGCCGGCCTGCTGGCTGGCGGTTACCAAGTGGCTGATTTGGCCGGTTTTGATTTGTTTCCGGGCACCTGGCACGTTGAGACGGTCACCACATTGGTGCGTTGACCTCCCTAGCCGACGTGGGCGGCAATCCAGCCGTAGGCGGCAGCTAGGTCGATGGCGCCAATGGCCTCGTCTTGGGAGTAAACAGTGTCCGGTGGTGAGGTCGTGGCCACCACCGCCGGCGGGCGGACGGCTTTGCCAGCAATGTCATAGATGGTGACGATGGTTTCACCCAAGTGGCCAGAAAAGCCCGTGCCGCTGCCCGATGAGGGCACATAGTTGCCGGAGACGGCGCCTGGGCGCAGCGAGACCACAGCGATCGACTTGCAGGTGTCTTTGTCTTTACACAGTTTGGCCGCCGGGATGCCGTTCCAGTCCTTGCCACGCACGCCGTTGGCAATCGAGTCGCCATCATCCGAGCTGACAACGATGGGGCCGGCAATGTGGTTGGCGTTGCCGGCGGTGGCCCAGCCGGCGTTGATAGTGGTGTCCATCCAAGCGCTCAAGTCAGAGCTGGTGGCCTTGTATTCTGCCTCGATCCGGCGCTCCTCGCGCGTCATTGTGCCGCCGGGCACCAGTTTTTTCTGGTCGACACTGCCAGGGTCGAGGTCGTTGAGGGTTTCGAGGTTGGGCAAGGTCTCGGGGATTTTGGTAATCAGGTCCAGGGTCTCGGTCGAAACCCCCTCCAGGGCGCATTTGCCGTCAACGGAGATGCAAATGTTCAGGTCTTTGAGGTTGGTCAGGCCGGCCAGATCCTCTGGCTGCCAATCGGCATCCGGGTGGATCTTCAGGCTGAGTGAGGCCAGGGCGGGCAGGCGACTGGCGATGTTAGCCCACTGGGGGTCTTCCAGTTTTTCTGAATAGGCCGTCAAAGTGACCAAGGACTGCATCATCGGTAGCTGCCCGGGCGGCAAGTCGCCGTTGATTGTCAGGCTGGTGGCGTTTTCGATCCGTCCCAGCGCAACCAAAGCCAACGGATTGGCCGTGGCTTCTTCTTGGGTGACCTTTAGCAGAGCGTCAACTTTGGCCAGGCCCAAAAGCGGCACGGCAGGGGCAAAGGCCAAGTCAGTGATGACGACCTCAACATCGGCACAGTTCAGGGGCTTGGCCAGGGCTTTTGCCAGCACAGCCGGATCTGGCACGGCCTTGCCGGTGTCGTGGTCAAAGTCGTTGCCCAGGCGCAGAGCGTACCCACCGGCGACCGACTCGAACCTAACACCGGCTGTGTCAGGATCTGAGTTGACCTGCTCGAGGGCTTTGTCGACGTCCTGGCGCGAGATTTCGGCCGCCTTGGCGCACCGGGGTTCAGGGGTGAACTTCGGGTCCTTGATGGTCTCAACGCTGGCGGCACAGCCGGCCATAGTCATGACCACGGCTGTGGCGATGGCGGCGGCAGCGGCCGCTTTGGCTTTGACTCGGCGCAATCGACTGCCCTCCTAGATAACGGGCGAAGCCTACTTGGTCAAGGTGAATTGGGCTAAGCCTGTTGGGGCCAATCCTATGGCCCAGTTTGGCGCCGCCCCAGGACCCAACCAGCCTGCGCCGGTCACCAAACAACCCCCAAAACCGCGAGTCCAGGCTTTCGCACCATCGCCAATCCCGCGAGTTCAGGCTTTGGCAGCACCGGTGCCACGGAGTGACTGGGACTGGCGGGATGTTGGTGTCGGTGGCCTCACTGGTCAGCAGGCCAGGCCATCAAGGCCGCTTGAGCTGGCCTTTGGCCTGGTCTTCGACGAAGTTATCCACAGGTAATCTGCCTCCGGTTACGACCCGGTCGGTTTTCCTCTACGGTGAAAGCCGGGTCAAGTGGGTGAGCCACCACAGGCGGTTTGTGTCGCAGTGGTGGCCAAGCAAAAAGGTTGAAGTATGAAGCCAGGTATCGGCTCAGACCCGCCCCAAATTGAGGGTCTGGGCGAGGGCAAACTGGTTCTGGCCGGTCCGGCTGCCGAGGTCTATTCCTTTATCGACACTCATTCCTCTCGCCCCATCCAGGTCAAGCTTTCGGTCGCCTCGGCCGGATTTGACGCCGCCGGTCGAATCGACCGCGAGGCTAGAATCCTGGGCAAACTGGCTGGTCTGGGTGGCGTGCCGGTCAAGTTGGGTGCCGGCCGCCTGGGTGACGGGCGCAGCTTCTTGACCACTCACCACCTAGACGGGCCAGCCTTGGCCGAGTTGATCAGGCGCGGCCCACTGTCCTGGGAAGCGGCCGCCCGCTTGATCATCGCTTTGGGCGAGGTGCTAGGTCCGGTCCACCTGCGCGGTGTGGCTCACCTGGCCCTTGGCCCAACGACCGTGCAAATCACCTCATCCGGTTTGGTCATAAGCGACTTTTCTGACGCCGCCGAGCTCGGTACGACCCTCGAAGTGGCCAAGGCTGACGCGCCATTTGCCGCTCCTGAATTGCTGGCCGGGCGAGGCTTGGCTGACCAGCGGGCCGATGTTTATGCGGCCGCCGCACTGCTCTGCGCGCTAGTCTCTGGCCGGGCGCCCTACCAGGGCAAACAGCCTAGGCATGGTGTCGCGGCTGAGGATTCGCACACGACCGCTGCGGCCGGACCGGTCGCAGCTGTGGCCGGCCTGCCGGCAGTTCTTCAGGCCATTTTGGCCAAGTCTCTTTCGGCCGATGCCGGCGCTCGCCATGCCACAATCGCTCACCTGACAGGGGACCTGGCAGGGGTTCTGGCCCTACCAGATGGCCCGGTGGTGGCCGGTAGGCCTGGGCCAGCGGCCTCAAGCCAAGATCCGGATTTGGCCCCGGCCAAGTCAGAGTTGGCGGCCAAGGCTCAATCCGCCCTGGCCGAGTCAGAGCCGGCCAGGGCAGCGGCCCTGGGGGAGTTAGACCAAGCCGATTCGCCGCAGCCAGCCCCAGCCCCGGCCCGGCCGGCTCTAGTTCTCCCACCTCCTCTCGCACCGGTCTTGATCCGGCCTGAACTGCCAGCGCACCTGGCGCCAGCGGCGGCGTCGAATCCCCCCACTCCAACCACGGCAAAGCTGGCCCCGGCGCCGTTGCCCCTGCCCGTAGGCCTGCCTCGGTTGGTGCCGCCGCCCAACTGGGCCGTCCCAGTGTCGGCTCAGCCGCCCAAGGCCAAGGTGGCCAAAGTCCTTCCGGCCGTCAACACAAGGTCTGCCCCAAGGCCAAGCGGAGCTGACGCGGACGGGGCGCAGGCGCTTGGCGCCGCCCTTCGCCCCGCCTTCCTACCGGTGCGCCCAACCGGCAGAAGAGATTTGCTGAGGGCTGGGGAGACGGCATCGGGCAAAGCCGGAGGCGCCAAACGCCGGCCCAAAGTAGGGCCGTCCCGTGGCCACCTGGGCAGTCAGAGCCGCGGCCGGCCCGGCGGTCAAGCCCAAGATCAGGGCCAAAACCGGTCCGGGCCCTCCATGGCCAAAGGCAGCCGGATCGCCGTCAGCCTGGCAGCCAGCCTGTCCCTACTGGCCGGGGGTGGGGCCGCCTGGCGACTTGGAGGCAGGGTGCCAAATGACGCCATCGCCACGACCTTTACGCCGGTGGAGGTGAAGTCACAGCAGGCGCCCAGCCCGGAAAACGGCCTGGCGACCGTTGACGCCGGGGGCCAGATGGTTTTCACCTGGGATAACCCGGCACCGCAGGCTGGTGACTTCTACGACTGGGTGCTTTTGGGCGAAGGCACCATGGCGCAGCACAACGCGGTCACGACCAACCGCCTGGTTATTCCGGCGCCAGAGTCTGGCGAGGTCATTTGCATCGAGGTCAAACTGGTGCGCCTGGGCGGCCAAACCTCTGAGGTAGGGCTCCAGGTATGCGCGTGAACTGGCTGCCTAGGTGGATCAAGTGGGGTGGAGCGGTGGCGGTGGTCGGCGTTCTGGTGGGCCTGGCCATTAGTAGGCCGGGCTTCCCCGAAGCAGCGGCCGAGCTAAACGACCAGTCGGTTTGGGTCACCAACAGCGCGCAAATGAAAGTTGGCCGCTACAACCAGCCAATCGAGGAGTTGACCGGGGGTTTGCGCGCCACCAGCGCCGGCTTCGACGTGTTGCAGCAGGCCCAGCAGGTGGCCTTGGGCGAGGTTGGCACTGTTCGCCTGATTGACCCGGCCACTGTGACGGCCGGTGAAGGCTCGCGAGCCGATGACCAGGCCGTCTTCACCCTGGGTGGTGGCGTGGTGCTGACAGTTGATGGGGCTGGTTCGCGGGCCTGGCTTCGCCGATTCGACCAGGCCGCCACGCTGCGCACCAACCAAGACAAAGCCTCCTTCGAGCTAGGCAGCGGAGGTGTAGCCACGGTCGCCACCGACGGCACCGTCTACGCCGCCAAAGACGACGGCACACTGCTAAAGGCAGTTCTGGCGGGAGA
>WQXJ01000043.1 GCA_009784895.1 Micrococcales bacterium
ACCTGATGGTCCTGACAAGGGCACCATGGTTGTCACCGTTGAGCCGCCTGACCAAGATCCCCAGATAATCACTGTCATCGTGGAGTATGAGGACTCAACCTGGAAGATCACCGAGATAGTCCCGGAAGAACCGCCGGTTTCACCAAGCGACCCACCGGAGACTGGGTTGAGCCTGAACCCAATTGTGTTCGAATCGATTGGCCAACCCCCAGATGTCGTGGAACAGAAGGCAGGCAAAATGAGGAATGCCTACTATTCCGAAGGCGTCTTCTTCGAATTCGGTGAATACACGTTTGAGTTTTCGGACTTTACCGGTGACCTAGACGGGGAAGACATGGGTCCAAACGGCATTTGTACCGGCTTTCTGGGTGAACTCCACCAGATCATTGATGGCGCCACCGACCTAATCAGTATTGCGGACCTGGAAGCACTATTTGGGCAGGCTGTGGAGAAAATCGAACCAGCGCAGACCATCCGGGGCGGGGCTGAGCTCGGAGGCATTAGATACAAGCAACATGGCATCTCCGTCGCCATTTATTACTCCGCAGCGTCCGGGGATGACTTCTTCTCATCCCGCGACCAAGTCGCGGTCTACTTGGACTCGAGATAGTCGTCCAAGCCTGGCGGTTCGGGTATTGTCAGCCGCGTGGTGCTTGCCATCCGCGGCGCGCCACCAAGGTTCCACGCCAGGCGCCGTCTGGTCGTGCGGGCCCCGGCCGTGCATAGGCAAACCATCAGACCACCCGCAGGCTTCCGTGCGGTCTAGCTGAAACGGATCATGATGGGAGGAAGCGTCGCCGACCAGGAATTCCGGAACTCCTCGACAAGTTCGTAGGGAATATCCCCAGGATTAGCGTTCATGCCAGCGATCAGTTTGGCGCCCTCATGCAAGTCCACGATTCGCTCCACGACGAGACTTTGTGTGGGCATCGTGATGCCAACCTCGGCGAGCGCTTCTTGGGAGGCAACCAAATCAGACTCCATCAGATCAGATCCGCCGTAGCTCGTGTCGACGACCTGCCGAAAGCCGTCAGCACCGTATCGATGGCAGGTGACGGTCCAAAAATGCCCGTCCGAGAACAAGTAGGCAAAGCGGTCGTGTTCTGCGCAAACATCGAGCCCATCGTCCGGATTCCTAATCGCGAAAACGTCGATTTGCACAGAGTCACCCGCTAGTGCTTCGCTCGCCAGAAAAGCCGAGGCCACGTCCGTGACGGCTCCGTTGGTGTATTCGTACAAATGAGCGTAGACGGAGTTCATTGCCGACTCCCGTGGCTCCAAGTCCACGTCTCCAATGCGCTGATCCGTGTCTCGGCGCGGTTCAAGCCTGATCACCAGCAGCTCGTCCTCCCCGTCACCATCGAAATCAGCGATCTCGAAGTTGATAGCTCCGCTCAGACTGGGCCACTCGATGCGCGGAAAGAGGTAGCCGTCCTCTTCGTGCTTGATGAATTGGGCCTGGAACGTCTGTCCGGCAAGCAGCTCTTCGGCGGCGACGACCGCGGCGAACGCTTCCTTGGATGACTCCGTAGGGGGTTCGTCCTCAACTATGTCGTAGATTTTCCACTCTGAGTCCTCATATACAACGATGACTACGATCGTCTGTGGGTCTTGATCAGGCGGTTCAACCCTGACAACCATGGTCCCCTTGTCGGGACCATCAGGTGCCCACGACCCTACGTCCGGGCTCACCTTCGAGCCAGGCACAAACAGTTGCGCGACCTGGTCACGCGCCTCGGCACTGGCTGTGCTCGAAACAAGAGCGACTGGGTCGCCGGCGAGCATTTGCAAAGCAGCTGCCACCTGCTCGGCCTGTCTTTGGGGCGACGGATTCTTGCCGCCACAAGAGGCCAGCGACAGAGTGAGGCAAAGAGCGGTGACTCCCACCAGCGTGGCTTTTCCAATCGTCATGCTAATCCTTGTCTCTTGCCGGCCCGGCCGTACCGGGCCCGCCGAATACCGCGCACAAAAGCGTAGCGCATGTGGCATGCCGCATAGCTGGTACCAGATTGGTTGGCCGGCGCCAATGCTGAGGTCGTCCAGAAGGGACCGTCTGTGGATGGAGACCGGCCGAGCCATTCCGTGATCTTGCGTCCGCAGAAACCCGCATGGCGGTGCGAAAGCCAGCGGGCGTGGGTCCGGGTTGTGACATTTGGGCTACGGTATTGCATGTGCAGTGTTTGGCAGCGAGCCCCGAGCGCAGGCGGTCACGTGGACAAGGGCGTCGAAGCTGGTTTTTGCTGACTTGGCCGATGCCGTTGGGTCGCCCTTTTTCGTGACGCGGCCGTCAGCGAGTCAAGACTAGGATCATCGTGACAACAACTAGAACCGCTCTTTCACTGGTTGTGGCTCTGGCACTGGCGGTGTCTCTGGCCGCCTGTGGCGGCAAGGGGCCGTCGCCTGGGGAACAGGCAAACGAGGTGGCCATCGCGCTTCAAGGACTCGCAACCGACCCGGTGGCACTTGTGTCGAGCAAGGCCAGTGCCGAGGTCCGTGACAGCGTCGACCAGCTGTTTGTGCCCGGGTCAATAGTCAAACCAGATGTCCAGTCGTGGGCACCTGACGGTCCTGGCAAGGGCACCATGGTGGTAACCGTCGAACCGCCCGACCAAGATACACTGACGGTCATTGTTGTCGTTATTATCGAGGACGAGGACTGGAAGATCTTTGACCTGGTCGACGAAGAAACCCTTCCGTCTCCGACCGACTCTCCCACTACCGCGTTTGCGCTAAGACCGATGGTGTTTGAATTGATTGGCCAGCCGCCGGACGCGGTCGTTGAACAGTTAGGCGAATGGGACTACGTCTCCGAATACAATGGCGTCCGTTTTATTTACGCGGATTTCGATGTGTCATTTACGGACTACACCGGAGAATGGGGCCCAGACTACATGTCGGGTCCACGGCCTGCCGGAGTCTGTTGGGAATATCATGGCCAACTGAAACACATTGTCGACAGTCCTCCAGGGCCGATTAGCATTGCTGCTCTTGGCGCACTGTTTGGGGAAACCGGTCAGAGCTACGCGAACCAAGACTTTACCGGGGAAAGCGGCTTTTTCTACAATGGAATCGAGTATGCGTACGAAGGTCTGCGGGTTTTGGTTGGTTTTTCGGAGGAGTCTAATGGCGAATACTTTGTTGCAGGTAGTGAGGTGTCAGTTTGGGATGAGGAACTGGCGTACCAAGCGTGTGTAAGAGAGTTCTCCGATTCAAGTACGTGTGAAGGCGTTCGAGGAAATGGCTGACAGCCCTGAGTCCGCCGGGCCGGTTGCACCCCTTGGGGTGCCCCGGGGGTGTCAGATGAGCATGGGCTGGATGCCGTTGGGGATTCCGACGGCCCGGGAGTCACACCTAGCGTCCCACCAGCAGCTATCTGGGCTGAGACCGGTGGCCGGAACGACCCATATGGGATGAGACGAGGATTATCGTGAAGACAAGCAGGACCCTTTTTTCGGCCGTGTTGGCTTTGACCTTGCTGCTGCCTCTGGTCGCTTGTGGTGGGAGGGGGCCGTCGCTTGGGGAACAGGCGCACGAGGTGGCCGTTGCCCTGCGGGGACTCGCGACTGACCCGGTGGCTCTTGTTTCGGGCCAGGCCAGTGCCGAGGTCCGTGACAAGGTCGCGGAGTTCTTTGCGCCCGGATCGAAAGTGAGCCCAGACGTCAAATCGTGGGCACCCGATGGTCCCAACAAGGGCACCATGGTTGTGACCGTTGAACCGCCTGACCGGGAGCCACAGATCATTACCATTGTCGTCGTTATCGAAGACTCGGAATGGAAGATCTCCGACATTATCGAAGGAAAGCCTCCAGCTTCCCCAAGCGACTCACCCGAGGCTGGGTTGAGGTTGAATCCGATCGTGTTTGACGCTATTGGCCAGCCGCCGGAAGTCGTAGAGCAGCTTGCAGGCGATTTCGACCATGTTTATGCCGGGGATGGGTTAGCCTTCTGGTTTGGTGACTATGAGTTTTGGTTTTCGGACTACATCGGGGAGCCCCAGGAGACCTACGACTATGCCGGTGAGTATCTGAATTCTGACTATTCGAACCTAAGACCTGCCGGCGTGTGCATCGCCTTCGGTGGCGAATTCCGACAGCTCTTTGACAACGCCCCGGATCGCATGAGCATTTCGGACTTGGACGCCCAGTTTGGGCAGGCCGGGAGAGTGACCGATTGGAGCGAAGTGGTCGATTGGAGCGAAGTGGTCGACGGGCTTCCCTACGTTGAGGGTTGGTACCAATATCAGTGGGACGGTTTTTCGATTTTCATCGATTATTCCGATGAGTATGATGCGGGGATTGTCGATACTGATCGCTGGGCCTTTGTTTACGCGACTCCCTGAGCTCTCCTGGTTCGAAGGCAACCAGTAGGGCAAGAGCCGGCTACTGCTGGGTACAGCAGACGGAGTATTGGCGGCCGTCGAAGATGATGCCGGACCAGTACAGCTGGCCTGGGTCGCAGTAGTCTGGGTCGTTGACAAACTTATCGATGCGCCACTTTGCCGGCCACAGTTCCCCAACGGAGACGCCCCAAAGACTGGCGGCCTGTTGCATACTCTCGGGAGAATCGACCCCAGGAGGTCTTCGATAGTCGCCACAGGGAGACCAGGCTTGCAGCCAGGCTGACCCCTCGCCATCGGCGCCAAATCCAAATCCAGGGGCACAAACACCCTCCACGGGAAACGAATTGAATTGGTATGTGCTGGTTCCGGCGGCAAATGACAGACAGCCCGTGTTGTCAGGGCACTCACTGTCGACGCCTACAATTCTGACCGCCGCAGCGGTGCTGCCACAGTCAGCTGTCATGGTTTTCCAGTTATCAGGCCGGTCCGTCAGGAGCTCGCCAGGCGATACGGTCAAACAGGTGCCGACCTGCAGCGGCGGTACCGTAGGAGTCGGTGTGGTCCTGGCGGTTGGCGTCGGCGCTGGGGTGGGAGTCGGCGTCGAGGGTTCTTCAACGACTGCCGGAGTCCGCTCCTCGGCCACGTAGTCAACCGGTTCGGGACCGCCCCTCAGGGCTAGTGCCCAAACCAAGCCAACCGCAGCGGCAATCAGCACCACCGAGCTAGAAAAAACCATCCCGGTCCTCAGCTTCTTCGACGGTTTGGCCTGGCCTGGCGCACCCGAGGGTCCACCCGGGCCGCCGGCTGCGGCTGAGGCGGTGCCGGCGGAGCTTAGCGGCGGCGGATTTGTCCCATGCGGTCCCACCAGGAGCGAGCCTTCGTACTGGTAGGGCTGGTTCCTCAGAGTCGACGGTCTGGTTGGCGTCAGTAAGGTCTCGTCAAAGGCTTCGGTCGCGGCCGATGGCAGATCATACGTCATGGTCGGCCCAGTTTGTCCAGGCGCCTCTTCTTGATCGACCAGCCGCGGGCGACGAAGGCGAGTCAAACCGGCCTCGTCCTGTTCGGGTGGCCGGTCCGGTTGTGGATCCTCTTGGATCACCATCTGGGTTGGGTCGATCCCCAGTTCGGCCTGGACCCTTTGCAGGGCTCGCCCCAAAGCCAAGACTGTGGGGTAGCGCTGAGCTGGCTGTTTCGCCATCGCCACTTCCAGTACACGTCCCAAGCTGGCTGGACAATCAGCCCGACCTATCGGGGGCAGGGGCTCATGCTCAATGCGATGCATTTGGGCGGAGGCGCTGTTTTCGCCCCCGGTGACTTCGAAGGGAGCCCGCCCAGCCAGAAGCGAATAGATGGTGGCCGCCAAACCCCAGACATCACTGTGCAACCCAGCCGTGGGCGGAGTGGTGAAAGCTTCTGGCGGCGACCACGGCACCGACAAGCCCTCCGCCTGTTCGGTGGCCTGGCGCATCGATACCGCGATCCCAAAATCGGTCAACACAGGGTGGCCATAGAGTGTCATCAGGATGTTGGCCGGTTTGATATCCCGATGCAGAACGCCGGCTTGGTGAGCGGTCTCAACCGCACCTGCGATCTCGACCCCGATCTTTAGGACCTCATCGATCTTGCGGGAGGTGGTACGTAATCCAACGTTCAAAGACGGATGGGGACAGTACTCCATGGCCAGGTAGGGCCGGCCGTCATCGGTCAGGCCACTGGTGTAGACCGTGGCGATGTGTGGATGGGTTGACAGTTCTGCCATCAAATCGGCTTCTTGAGCCAACCGCTGGATCGCTTCAGAACCAACATCCCTGGTCAGCAGGACTTTCAAGGCGACCTGGCGGCGAGGACTGGCTTGCTGGTACAAAAACACCTCAGCGAAGCCGCCGCGACCGAGCAACTTAACCGGCTCAAAACCGGAGATCACAGGGGCGTTAGACAGGCCGTCTGCGGTAGACACCAAACCAGCCCCTCCCCTTCAACTCAGTGCAGCTGCCAACGGCTGCCCAGGCCAGGTCGGCCGGTATCAGCGCCGGATTCCGGACCTTCGTCCGGCCATTGTCACCCCGTTTACGGAGGTCAACGCCCGTCGTTGACAGCGTCAGTACGCCCGAGTCTAGCCGCTGGCTGAACTCCGGAACCGAACCAGACCAGTCATCG
This sequence comes from Micrococcales bacterium, assembly GCA_009784895.1. Lineage (NCBI taxonomy): Bacteria > Bacillati > Actinomycetota > Actinomycetes > Micrococcales > Micrococcales bacterium. The sequence continues at coordinate 6,497 of WQXJ01000043.1, forward strand.
CCGCTCAGCCCGCCTGCCAGTTGGACAGCGGGCACCAGTATCCCAACCGGTTGGCCATCAGGGAATGGGGAGACTCCCCACTCAGTCTAAAACCCCTGGGTAGAGCTGATATCCGGAGCGAAATACGACCGTCTTTTCATTACCACCGAGTTTTCGGAAGAACCAAATGGGGAGTATTTTCGCCCTGACGATCATGTCTCAGTAGGAGACCAGTTGTAGCGCGGCGCAATTGATCAAGCCTACTCGGCCGTCGAATTCGCGTTCTCGATAGAGTCCCGTGGAGAGCCTTCGCGACCGGCGTTTGGGTGCTGGTCAGCAGCCTGCACCCTTGAGTCTACAAGAATCAGTAAGTCACGGAAAAGGCTACTAATGTGATCGACAAAATGAGGAAGACGACGAACCCGGCCACGCAAATCGCACCAACAACAATGGATGGAACATGTTTCTTTGATGTCACGAGGGCTACTACGCCCAACCCGCCAGCAATGAGAGCCGTTATCAGGGATACCACGCCCGCGGAATGAACGCGCCCGTAGGCCTGTTCCAGCTCCCGGTAGGAATAGAACCAATAAGAATAGTCTGTGAAGTGGCTTTTTGCGACAGCGCCGACGATATAGGTCACTATGGAAATGAACAGGGAGACGAGCCCGCCAGCGCCGAATCCCAGGGCTGGCCGGAAGTAGCGTTGGACGGCCGCGAAGGGCTGGCTCGGCGAGTAGATGGGGAACGGTGGCCCGCCCACTGGAATCGGGGGCGCCGTTGGTGGCACGGTCTGCGGCCCGGGCACCCCAAGTGGTGCCGCGCCATCGGCGACTGCCGCCTGCTGCCCCTCTGACGTCCCGGATGTCTTGGCCGCGGGAGGCTGGGGCCGCCCGCCCTCGACGTCCTCACGACGTGGCAGCGCCAGGCGTGTCATGTCCGGGTCATCAATCGGTCGTGGTTCGACTTGCCCGGCCGGACCTGTGGGCATGGGCGAGGGTGGCATATCGGGGTTGACTGCAACAGGCCGGTCTGGGTCGTCTGCAGAAACCGCTACCGGGGTTGTTGGCGCCGCCTCAGGCGCGCCATCAAACAGGTCGCCACCGCAGCCAATGCAGAAGCGGTCTCCCGGGGTCACCACTTTTCCGCATTCTGGGCAAAACCGGGTCTCGCTGGGATCCACTGTCGTCACCATTCTCCAAACGGGTGTTGCTAACGTTTCAAATCCTGCCAGGAGGGCCCAGGACGGAGAATGGGGAGTACTCCCCATCCTGGTCGCCTGCCGAATTGGCTGGCACGACTTCGCCGTGTTTCCGGACCGAGCCTTTCCGGCTAGCCCGGACTTGTAAGGGGTCAAGCCCCAGAGACCGCTGACAGCGGTCCAATTCATGACCCAAGGGCAAGGGCAGGCTGGTGGTTCCGAGCTGTGACATCTGGGCTACGGTATTGCATATGCAGTGTTTGGCGGCTAGCCCCGGGCGCAGGCGGTCACGTGGGCAACGGCATCGAAACTGGTTTCAGATGTCTTGGCCGATGGCGTTGGGTCACCCACTGACGTGACGCGGCCGCCAGGTAGGCGAGACGAGGATTATCGTGAAAACTACTAGGACCCTTCTTTCAGCAATGGTGACTTTGACCCTGGTGTTGTCTTTGGCGGCCTGCGGCGGCAGGGGGCCGTCGCCTGGCGAACAGGCGAGCGAGGTGGCCACCGCTCTTCAAGGACTCGCAACCGACCCGGTGGCTCTGGTTTCAGGCAGGGCCAGTGCCAAGGTGCGTGAAAATGTGGCAGAGTTCTTTTCGCCTGGGTCGAAGGTGAGTCCGGACGTGCAGTCGTGGGCGCCCGATGGTCCAAACAAGGGGACTATGGTCGTTACCGTCCAACCGCCAAACCAAGATCCACGGACAATCACAGTCGTCGTGATTGTTGAAGATTCAGACTGGAAGATCTTTGACGTGGTCGACGACTCTTCTGATGGGTCGTCGAGAATACGCGAAGGCGTCGTTTACGCTGATTACCAAAGCATGGACCTGAGTTTGGCGCCGGATCTGGACCCTGACCTGTTACTAGCGGATTCCGTTCAATGGCGTGGCGGCATGATCGGAGGAATGGAGTTGAAAGAGCAAGGCGAGTCTGACTACACCGGCCTCGTATGGGGCTGGGTGCCGGGTGCAACTCAATTCAAAGCCTGTTCTCTCGCGCTGTGGAACGACAACGAGTATCCCCTTGAGTCCTTCGACGTAGCGGCTACGACTAATGGTCAGCCGGCCGTTGGAGTGGTCTATGCAGCGACGACTCGCGCATCAGGATTGAACCCGGAGGAAACGCGCTTTTGGTACCAGACGCTTAGCTTTGAAACCTGCCAACTGGGCTCCAGGGTTGCTTTGACGGCTGAGTTGGTGGACACAGACACAGACGGCTACCCAGCATTTGTCGCGGCGTCAGCCGATGTGTTGGGAGTAGTTGTGCGTGCCGACACGGTCGTTGGTCTTGACCCAAAAACCGGAAAGGCCGTGTGGACAAGAACCTTTGAGTCGGAGGACTCTGATGAATCAGTTTCTTGTTCTGTCACCTCTTTGGCCAACGAGTACAACGGTGTGTTCACGCTGAGCTGCGAGCCGAGCTGGGGGTATTCAGACAAGACCGAACTCATTTCAGTCAAGGATGGGTCCGTGGTGGCCAGCGCCGTCAACCAATATGTGTCCGACCACTACAATGTCGGGGCGCCGACTCTTGAGCTAGGAGGCGGTCGCTATATCTACTCAAAGACCGAGGGCAACTACTCCGACTGGGCGAAAGACGGCGCTCGATGGGAACTGTTTGCCCACGTCGGCACTCGAGACACACCGATTAAGGGTGGATCGGCCGAAGGCCCTTACTATTTGATCAGTGATGGCAAGGGCGGAATGGTCCTTGTGGGTATTTTCAAAGGGGAATCCGGCACGTTCCTGGGATACATTGGCGATGAGGATACTATTGTCGAAGTGATTTCGCCTGAGCGTGTAGACAAGCTGGACCTGGAGATTCTGACGGCCTCTAATGGCAAGATCTATATTGAAACTATCGAAGACAGCCTTGTGGTTGGCCTCGATGGCGAGCTGATCGATGAGCCCGCATTCGACTCGGATCAATGGCCGTACTGCCCGGTCGATGAGCGTTACATTGGCGACACCTTGTGGACTTTGTGGAGTAGCAGTTGTGGTTGGACCGGTGGCGTCTGGGGATCGGTAGTTGTCCGTGATGGGTTCACGCCGAAAGAATGAAGCGCGGCATTTGGGCTACGGTATTGCATATGCAGTACTTGGCCGATGGCGTTGGGTCGACGCCTGCGGTGGACTGACCGTGAGTTATTGAGACGAGGATTGTCGTGAAAACAACCAAGACCCTTCATCCGGCTGTCGTGGCTTTGGCCCTGTTGCTGCCTTTGGTGGCCTGCGGCAGCAAAATTCCGTCCCTACTTGAACAGGCCAACCAGGTGGCCGCCGCCCTTCAGGGACTCGAAGCTGACCCGGTGGCTCTTGTTTCGAACAAGGCCAGCGCTGAGGTGCGCGAGAATGTGGCAGAGCTTTTTGCACCTGGGTCGAAGGTAAGCCCGGACGTGGAGTCGTGGGCGCCTGATGGTCCTGACAGGGGCACAATGGTTGTCACCGTTGAGCCGCCTGACCAAGGTCCACGGACAATCATCGTTGTCGTGATTATTGAGGACTCGGACTGGAAGATCTTCGACATAGTCCCGGAAGAACCGCCAACTCCCCCAAGTGACTCACCCGAGGCGGAGGCGTTGCCCACTGACGATCCAGACGAGGACCTAGTCGCCCTGGCGACAAGCGCATTGGAAAGAGCTGGCGTACCTGGATTAGGGACTGACTTCTATGTTGATAGGGTCCTGGTTGACAGCGATGGGTGGGTAATGGTTTCGGTCATCGGCACGACGGCCCATAGCCAGAGCCATATGAGCACTTTTCGGCGGCTTGACAGCGGTGAGTTGGAGTGGGTCGAGTCTGGTTCGTCTTTTGACGAGGGAATGGAGGGTCCTCCGGGTTTCGTTTCACGGGTGCTCGACGCCCAGCAGTGGGGTTGACGACCCAATTTGGCCACTGGCCTATCACGTTTCCAAATGGAGACGAATTTCGACAAGCATTGTCGAGACCTGACTCCTGCGATTTGGCATTGTGCCTTGAAGTGATGGCGTCTAGTTGTTCCCGGGAGTGCCAGCGCCGGTTGAAATAGCGGCCAGCAGCGGTGGGGTGGTATCTAGTGTCGGCGGCGGTTGAAAACTAGGCGAAATCGGCGGCTGCCGACACTAACTTGCCTCTCCCACCGTCGGCTCCTGGGCGAGTGGTGATCCCCAGTGTCCCGACAGCCGTTCTGCCTTGACTTGAACGCTTCCGAAGGCCAAGGCGCAACAATCGCGAGGTCTGCATTGTGTAGACATAGCAACAGACGCAGTTCCAGGCCAACTGAACCCTGACCCAAGAATGTGCCGACGTCGCAGTCTTTCCGGCGGCATCACCTGTGCCTCGGCCTTAGTGGTAATCAAGTAAATGGGGAGACTCCCCACCTGAGTCGGCAGCCAGCCAAGAACGTGCTCGGGTTGTGGTATTTGGGCTACGGTATTGCATATGCAGTACTTGGCCGATGCCGTTGGGTCGTCCTTGTTCGTGACGCGGCCGTCAGCGAGTCAAGACGAGGATCATCGTGACAACAACTAAGACCACACTTTCACTGGTTGTGGCTCTGGCGCTGGCGGTGTCGCTGGCCGCCTGCGGCGGGAGGGGGCCGTCGCCTGGGGAACGGGCGAGCGAGGTGGCCACTGCTCTTCAAGGACTCGCAACTGACCCGGTGGCTCTGGTTTCAAGCCAGGCAAGTGCCGAGGTCCGTGACAACATCGAGCAGCTGTTTGTGCCCGGGTTGATAGTCAAACCGGACGTCGCGTCGTGGGCTCCGGATGGCCCAAACAAAGGCACCATGGTTGTCACGGTCGAGCCGCCCGACCAAGATCCACGGACAATCACAGTCGTCGTGATTATCGAAGATTCGGACTGGAAGATCTTCGACGTTGTCCCGGAAGAACCTCCGGCTTCCCCAAGTGACCCACCCGAGACCGGGCTGACGATCAAACCCACGGTGTTTGAATCGCTTGGCCGGCCGCCAGAAGTCGTGGAAGAGAAGGCAGGCAAGTTCCAGGAGGCCTACTTTGCAGAGGGATATCTGTTTGTGTTCGGAGACTACACGTTTGGATTCACGGACTCCATTGGGGGCGAAAACTGGGGTGATCTGTCGAGTCTACGAGCCGCTGGGAATTGCAAGTTTTTCGTGGGTGAGCTGGGCCAAATTGTCGAAAGTACCTTTGACTGGGTAGGTATCTCAGACCTGGACGCATTGTTCGGACAGGTCGGGGAGTGGATTGAGCCAGAACAAACCGAAGTCGGTTTCTGGTATGGCGGAATCGAGTACGAGTTCGAGGGAACGATGGTTCAAATTGGCTTTTCCGAAGACAACGATGGGAAACACTTCGAGCTTGCAGACCTGGCCCAAGTCTGGTTGATCTGGGAGGCGGACAGGGACTAATGTCGCCGCCGCATTCGACAGCGATGGGCCGGCGTTCGCCCACCAAGTCGCCACCTCGGCTGGATCCGGTCCATAGCGCCAGCAACCCCGGGCCGGGCTGCGGCACGGCAATTCGCCGGATGGGAGAGGAACCAGCATGAAACCGGCCAAAGCTATTATTGGATGCACAACTGCGCTGACCCTGGTGCTGTGTTTGGTGGCCTGCGGCAGCAACGCACCATCGGACCAGGCCAACCAGGTGGCGGTCGCCCTTCAAGGACTCGCAACTGACCCGGTGACTCTGGTTTCAAGCCAGGCCAGTGCCGAGGTCCGGGACAACATCGAGCAGCTGTTTGTGCCTGGGTCGATAGTCAGACCGGACGTTGCGTCGTGGGCGCCTGATGGCCCAAATAGGGGAACCATGGTTGTCACCGTCGAACCACCAGATCAGGAGCCACAGACAGTCATCGTAGTCGTGATTCTCGAGGACTCGGCCTGGAAGATCTTGGACGTGCCCGACGAAGTGATTCCTCCACCTCCCAGCGATTCACCCGAAACCGAGCTGAAGCTAAAACCAATGGTGTTCGAATTGATAGGCCAACCCCCAGAACCCATCGAACGACAGTTGGGCGAATGGGACTACGTCTCCTCTTACGATGGTATCCATTTTGTCTACGAGGATTATGAGATTTCATTCACGGACTACACCGGGGAATGGGATTCAAGCTATCGATCGGGTCCGCGTCCTGCCGGAGTCTGCTGGAGTTTTGAAGGCAAGCTCGAACATATTGTCGACGGCCCACCGGGACCGATTGGCGTGGCTGATCTCAATGAGCTGTTTGGAGAGACCGGAGAGGTTTTTGAGCCGGTAGAGGGCTCGTTCGAGCCGCTGTTGGCGTTCGGTGGGATAGTGTATTCATACAGAGGCGTGCTGGTATCCGCCAGCTTTTCCGAAGACACGCATGGCGAACACTTTGTCGCGGAAAGCATGGTGTATGTGTGGGATCCGGATCTTGCGTACCAGGCCTGCCTGAATCAAGAGGCTGATCAGGGTGCATGCGAAGGCTGGTAGAAACAGAGCTGGCAAGCTCCAACCCGAGCCACACCCTGGGGCGCCCAGGGCAAGGAATGGCCTTGGAAGTCGAGGAGGGTTAAGGGCGCGGGCCCACCGCAAGGACCAAGTCGTCCGGGCCAAGATACTCCCCGTCGTTCTCCTCGGAAAACGCAAACACAATGCTGAACACCTCATGCGAGTATTCGACGCCGCCGTACCAGAAGCCGGTGTCGGACAGTCCTGGCTCCATGGTGGCTCCAACCTGGCCAAATAGAGCATCCAAATCCGATACGGTGACAGGACCGGCGGTGTCGTCGAGAATCTGGAAAAGCCGGCACTGGGCCGAAACACTAACACCAACCGGGTAGACGTTTGATGCTCTGGTTGTCTCCGTCATACAGAGGCGTGCTGGTATCCGCCAGCTTTTCCGAAGACACGCATGGCGAACACATTGTCGCGGAAAGCATGGTGAATGTGTGGGATCCGGATCTTGCGTACCAGGCCTGCCTGGCCTTGCAGGTCATTGGGGAATGGGGAGACTCCCCACTTGCGCCACAACCCCCAGGCATGAGAGGCCTGGGGGTTGTGGCGGACGTTCATGCTGATAAGTGTCGGGTCGAGTGGCAATTCGAGTGGCTTCCCTGGGCAGACTCTCTGAGGGTTAGCTCGTGCGATCGGGGGTTAGACTTTTCGGGATGTCCAATCGATCAGGACCTCAAGCAGACAGGCTATTTGGCACGGTAGATCGAAATCCCGAAGCCGGAACTCCCCATATAGTCGTAGAAGTAGTCCCAGCTGCGGAGCTGCTTCTTAATCGTGTTGGCGCCATCACTGTTTGCGTCATAGACCCACACGCCGTTGGACACCACAGCGTAGACAATCAGTGAATGCTGGCTCGACGCCTTGCTCATCTGAATGTAATCGCCAGGCTTGGCAGTTTGTAGCTTGGTGATCAGCGTGCTCTTGGACGGTCTGTACGCCGAGTACACAACAGATGTTTTGGAGGAGCTGATATTGAGCACGTGGCGGTTGGAACTCTGATATGAAGGAGAAATGTTGTATCCGTACAATTCGTAGAACACTGCGGTCGCGAATCCCTTGCACTGCCAGCCCCAAACGCTCCCTTTCCAATCGTCCCACTTAGTTCCATTCTTCGCCTGATGGGTGGAGCCGCTGTAGTGAAGCGAGGCGGTTCCAGCAATCAGTTTGTCGAGCTTGGCAGTAATGGAGGTCGACGCAGCCGTGTTTGAGGACGGGGCGGGAGTCGGCCCAGGTGTTCCCCGGAATTGGTGGGAGGCGTTTTCGTTTTTCAGCGTGGCGTTCAGGTTGCCTTTGGCTCCGGGGGCGAAGTCTTGGTAGGCACCACCGTAGTTGCTGTTGTAGTAGACCCTCACCGTTTGATTGGACCGGTTCCAGACACTGGCTGCATCGTTCTTGATGCACCGGTCTTTGCCATTGCCCGGTCCCTTGTAGACGTAGCATGTGGCCTTGTCAGTGCCGTAGTTGCTGATGGAGCCGGTGAAGTCCGAGACTGACCCGGCCTGCCCGCTGTTGTAGTAGTAGCAGAACTCGCCTGCCTGACAGACGCCGTCGCGAGACGCCGCAAAGCTCGGTGCGGCTTGGAATCCCAGCAGACCAATTGTGGCCAGAGCTGTCGCCAAGATCATCGATGATAACTTTCTTGGGGTCTTCATTGTCGTTACTCCTAATGTGTTGGTTGTTCCACGTATTTGGTCGACTATTCGTTTGTACAAGAGGGTGGTAATTCGGCGGAATCTGGCATGGAGATAGCCTCGTCACCACTTGTGAGTTGCACTAATGCCCTGCGGGAGGGCGTTCTATTTGAGGTGATGGGCCTGTCTTCAGCAGGCTCCCGCCACCCTTTGGTTGAGGTCCGTTCGGGGTTCCGAACGGGGCTGATACTTAGGCTAAAGGATGCTCTGACCTGGGGCAATGGGGAGAACTCCCCAGTTCGCGGGAACCCCAAAAGCGGCCGGGCGCGCCGGCCCAAGTTCATGGATTATCTACCGGTGGCGGAGCGGTTCGGCGAACGGTGCTAGTCGATTTCGCCAAGCTCAAAGGGCAACCAGAAGTCGAGGTAGGTGGTTGTGAAATATGCCAAGGCGTCAGTCGAGCCATCGGCGGCCCGCACCTCGGTGGCCGGCTGAGTCCAGCAGTAGCGCACAATTTTGTCGGTGTCGCCGGTTGCCGCGTCGTTGGCGAGCTCCTGTATTGCGGTTGTCCCGACTCCGTCGCCGGGGTTGACGCGAATAGTCGACGAGGCCTCCTGCGGCAGCAAGGGCAACACCAGTGATTCCATGGCCTTGGCCACCGGTGGATCGCTGTCAACGAGCGGATTTTGCTGGAAGGGCGTCGGGAGAGGCGATGAAGCGTCGTCAGGTTCCGTGGCCGTTTCGGCCGGTCCTGGGGTGCCACGGTTTGCCTCAGCGGTGTCAACCGGTTCGGGCCCGCCTGGAAAAATCAACCCAAGCACGACCCCAACCAGGACGCCGACCAGGACGCCGACCAGAAGCAACAGGCCGGCGACGACAACGAGTCCCAGGCGCCGTTTTTTGTCCATTTGGCTCAGGACGTTTGCCAGGTGATGGGACGGTGTCGCGGCGTAGGCTGTCCGGCGCTGTCACCAAAGTGGGTGCCAGCAGAGTCCCGCCATAGGGTCTTCGACCGGCCGATGGCGAGAGTTCAGCCGGGCTTGTTTCGTCCAGCTGGGCACTGGTGTTCCGTTGCGTGGTCGGATCGACTTGACCGGCTTGTCTGGTCACCTCACCCTGGTGAACCAGGCGAGGATTGCTCATGCGGGTCTGAGTCGCATCGCCGGGGTCTTCCGTGGGGGGCGATGGCCGTGGTTCAGATTGGATGACCATCTGGGTTGGGTCGATTCCCAGTTCGGCCTGAACCCGTTGCAGGGCTCGCCCCAAAGCCAACACGGTGGGGTAACGCTGGACCGGCTGTTTCGCCATTGCCGCTTCGAGGACCCGTCCCAGGCTGGCCGGACAGTCGGCCCGGCCAATCGCCGGCAGCGGTTCATGCTCAATTCGATGCATTTGGGCTGGGGCACTGTTGTCGCCCCCGGTGACTTCAAAAGGAGCCCGCCCGGCCAGAAGCGAATAGACGGTGGCCGCCAAACCCCAGACGTCGCTATGCAATCCGGCCGTGGGTGGTGTCGTGAACGCCTCCGGCGGCGACCATGGCACCGACAAGCCCTCCGCCTCTTCGTTGGCCTGCGGGCATCAGTGTCCCAGCCTTGCAGGTCATCGGGGAATGGGGAGACTCCCCACTCATGCCAAAGCTCATGGTCAAGGCTAGGTCACAGTGCGACATCTGGACTCGGGCATAGCACATGCAAAGCCTCAGAATGAGTACCCCACTGCTGGCGCCTGAGATGGCCATAATTCTGGCTCGCCCCAGGTCGACAATGGAGCGGCATGGCTCAGGTCTTTGCCCTCTGCAATAGACTTGAATACGCCGTGACAAGGTCAGCTGGTCGAATGGACTACTCACTCCAACGAAAAATGAGACTGGCAGGACCGGCCTCAGCCGGTACTACCAGTCCTCAGTAGACACATTGAATTATCGTCATTGCGGCGAGCCATGCGCCACGCAGTCAATCAAACTGAATAGGGCAGACTTACTATTCACGCGCCGAGCGTTATAGACCCACATACGATGGCGGATTCACCCGCGAACCATCTATCCTCAGCTCAAAATGCAGGTGCGGTCCTGTGGAGTTACCGGTACTGCCCACGTAGCCAATTACGTCTCCCTTTTTGACGGAGTAGCTACCTCGAACCAGAGTACCCGAGCTTCCGCTTTGCCTCACTGTCTGAGAACTTGGAATTGATAGAGAGGCCTTCTCAAATGAGTTGAGATGGGCGTATGTGGCCGTCACCTTACCATTGCTGCTGGTAAAACGAATGTTATTCCCATAACTGGTGAGTTTCTTTGTCCCATTGAACACAGTGTAGGCTTGCTGGCAGGAAATGGTGCCGTCGGCGATTGCGTAGACCTTCGTGTTAGTGCCCACGGCGATATCATGTTTCCATCCGCTGCCCTCCGTGTTGGCTGAGAATTTCACGCCGGTTTGGATCGGCGCGTAGTAGGTGCCCTGGATTCCCTTGGCAGGTGTGGTGGTAGGTGTGGGCGCGGCTCCGATAAATTTGTGAGACGCATTGTTGTTCTTCATTGAAGCCGAAAGGTTGGCCTTGGCCCCCGGGGCGAAGTCTTGATAGGCCCCACTGTAGTTGCTGTTGTAGTAGACCCTCACCGTTTGATTGGAGCGGTTCCAGACACTGGCCGCGTCGTTCTTGATGCACCGATCTTTTCCACTGCCCGTTCCCTTGAAGACGTAGCATGTGGCCTTGTCAGTGCCGTAGTTGTTGACGGAGCCGGTGAAGTCGGAGGCCGAACCGGCCTGCCCGCTGTTGTAGTAGAAGCAGAACTCGCCCGCTTGGCAGACGCCGTCTCGAGATGCCGCGAAGGATGGCGCGGCTTGGAGGCTCAGCAGACCAATTGTTGCCAGAGCTGTGGCTAACGTCATCGTTAGTGGCTTTGATAGTGATTTCATGACATGCACTCCTAATTCGCTGTCTGTTTTGTGTATGTGGTCGATTATTCGTTTGTACAAGAGGGTGGTAATTCGGCGGAATCTGGCATGAAGATAGCCTCGTCACCACTTGTGAGTTGTACTAATGCCCTGCGGGAGGGCGTTCTATCTGAGGTGATGGGCCTGTCTTCAGCAGGCTACCTCCACCCTTTGGTTGAGGTCCGTTCGGGGTTCCGAACGGGGCTGATACTTAGGCTAAAGGATGCTCTGACCTGGGGCAATGGGGAGAACTCCCCAGTTTGGGGGAACTTGCGGGGCTGACGGTTCGGCCTGCACCAGGCCGAAGCCAAGACGCGCCTAGCGACGGGCGCGAGAGTCCGTGGGCAGAAATGGGAACGATAGGGTCTTGATGACTCCTGGACTGCCTAGCTTGAGAGGCCGATCGGGAAGGAACCACATTGGGCGGCAGCAGGCAGTCGCGCTAAAGCGAAGAGTCTAACCCGACTCGTGCCACTTTTTTGGGTTTCTGTTGAGGTATGGGCTGTGACCTGCTTGTTTGCCCTGGATTTGGGTGTGGGGCCAGCACTAATCTGGGGTGATGGCGCCATATGTTAGGACAAC
>WQXJ01000044.1 GCA_009784895.1 Micrococcales bacterium
AGAAATACTCCGTCAACTAGTACTCGATCCCACCAGGAACTATCAACCACAAGGCTAGACAAAAACGCGGCGAACCCACGTTTCGTGGGTTCACCGGTTTCCTATGTCCCGAGACATCACATTCGTCGGGGTGGCGGGATTTGAACCCACGACCTCTTCGTCCCGAACGAAGCGCGCTACCAAGCTGCGCCACACCCCGTGAGGCTAGTGAGCCTCGCCTGACCGAGTTTACTCGGATCAGCCAAGGCGAACGCCCGACAGGGTGTAGCCATACACCCCGTGAGGCTAGTGAGCCTCGCCTGACCGAGTTTACTCGGATCAGGCAAGGCGAACGCTCCTAGGGGTATAGGTTGCACCCCCAGGGCGAACACAGCTTAGCCGACCAGGTGGGCCACAGGCCGAAAAGCCGGTCCTGATTCAGCCCTACCGGACTGTCCGATTGCGCGACTTGCCGAACAAGCCAGACCTCCCTGTCGCGTCGCGGCATAGGGAGCGTGCCGATGCCGATGCCGATGCCGGGCTGGGCAATGTGTTTGTCACCCCGCAAACTCATTGGAAAAGCAGTCGACTGGTTCACCAACGCGAGCGTCGGCGCGACTCGCCCCGGTTGCTTTTGTCAAACCTCAGTCTCGCGACGGAAGGGGCATTGGTTGCCCAACACGGTGGCCCGCGCTGACCAGCGTCAGCAAGCTGGCCTCAGGCCGGCAGGCGAGGCGAATTGGGGCATAAGGCGAGGTCCCAAGACCGGCCGAGACATGAATGAAGCCAGGGCCGGCATCGGGCGCGGGAGTGCCTAAGAGTCCAGGCGAATCCACCGGATGAAGGCCTTTGGCAAAACGGGCCGGCAAATCGCAATTGGTCACCAGCGCGCCATGCCCCGGCAGGGCTACCTGACCACCATGGGTGTGCCCGGCCACGACCAGGCCGGCGCCGGCTGCCACCAGAGTCTTGATGGCACGGCGATATGGAGCGTGAACCAGACCAATTGTGGCCAACACCGGTTGGGTGCCAACTGGTGCGGGCGCCGGCCGGGGCGCCGGCTCCCGGTCAAGGTTCAAATGCGGATCACCCAGGCCTATCAAGGACAGGTGGCCAGCGGCACAGGCAAATGACGCCCGGGCGTTGTTGAGGTCGAACCAGCCGGCCTGGGTCAAGAAACGGCGCAACTCAGCCACCGGCAGGTCAGGCTGGCGCCAGCCAGGGGTGCGCGAGTCGCGCCAAAGGTAAGCCAGTGGATTCTTCGGTGCCGCGGTGAAATAGTCATTCGAGCCAAAGACAAAGGCACCTGGAAGCTCAAGCAGTGGCCCTAGCGCCTGGGCCAGCCGGTCGAAGGCGTTGGCCGAGGAGAGGTTGTCCCCAGTGGTGACAACAAGATCAGGCTGAAGGCGCCCTAGAGCCGCCACCCAGGCGGCCTTACGCCCCTGGCCAGAAGCCAAGTGCAGATCGGAAAGATGCAGCAGCTTGACCGGCGCTGTGCCAGGCGGCAAAACCGGCACCTCATAGCGCCGCAGAGCGAACCAGTTGGCCTCGGCCAAGGCGTAGCCAAGGCTGGCCAGGCCCAGGCCAAACACAGCTCCACCGGCCCGAACAAGCTTCACGGAGGTCACATTACTGCTCGCCTGACCGGTGAGCCAGGCGGCCCAGTTGGTCCAGGCAAAAGGCCGGGCAGCGGCCCTGGCGGACCGGCTGGTTCACGGGACTGCCGGAGGCGGCGGTGGCTTAGTTGGCGGTGGAGTCGGTTTCGCGGGCGGCGGTTGCACCGGCGGTTCGGGCCCCTTCGAAACTAGGACATTAACCATATTGGCGCCCACCTCGGGGATAACCTCGGCGCCGGGCAGCGGGTCTTGAAGGTAAATCAGACCAATTGGTTGGTCGGAGAACATTTCGGTGGCAATGCCAACGGCAAGCCCAGCCTCACTCAGCGCCTTGGCGGCTTGCTCGAGCGTCATACCGGTTAGGTCCGGCACCTTGACTGTCTTGGGCACAACCAAATGCCTGGGAGGTTGGGCAAAAGCGACATGCTCCAGCCCAGACATAGCGTTGTTCATAAAGCGACCCCAGGTCCCGGCCGGCAGGGTGCCGCCCATAGGTGAGCCCAGGAAAACCCCGTTGATGGTCAGCGAGGTCATCGGGACGTTGCCCTCCGGGTGGCCAGCCCAGACCGCGGCTGCCAGTTGCGCGGTGTAGCCGGCGAACCAGACCGCCACATGGGAGTCGGTAGTGCCGGTCTTGCCGGCCTGGTCGCGCCCATCGTAGATCCTGGCCCGCGTGCCAGTGCCGTGGTCAATCACGCCCTTCAGAGCCACCGAAACCGCCGCCGCCACGCCAGAATCCATTACCTCCTGGCATTGCGGTCCAGCGAGTTTCAGCGAGTCGCCGGCGGCCGTGACCACCTCGGCGATGGACTGGGGCCGGCAGTAGACGCCACCAGCGGCGAAGGTGGCGTAAGCAGCGGCCATGGCCAGGGGGGAGACCTCGTTGGTGCCCAGCACCATGGCCGGTGTCATGGCCCAATCTTCACCGTCGGCCCGCTCTATCCCCATCGACTTGGTTAGGTCTGTGATGTCGCAAAGGTCGAGTTGGTATTCCATGGCGGCATAGGCGCCGTTGATCGAATTGGCGGTGGCCGTCAGGGCGTTGACAGACTTGCCACCGGCCCCACGCACGGACCATCTAGTTTGGACCATGACCCCGCCATCAACACACCGGGCCTTCCACCTGGTGTTGTTGTAGCTGGTGCGCGAGGCGTCGAAAGAATCCCTCAAGGAATGGCCGTCGATCAGCCATTCGGCCAAGGTGAACGGCTTGAAAGTCGACCCGGCCTGGAATCCGGAGGAACCACCATAGGATCTGTCAACGTTGTAATTGACAATCGTGGCCCGGGGGTTAGTGTCGGTCGGTTCGCCGTATTCACGGTTTTGAGCCATGGCCACGATCTTGCCGGTACCCGGTTCGACCGCCGTTATGGCCATGCCCACACCCGAACCGTCTTCAATCGGGATGGTCCCGGTGACGGCCTCTAGGGCCTGAGCTTGGCGTGTCAGGTCAAGAGTTGTGGTGATGCGCAGTCCGCCACGGCGAAGCAGATCGTCGCGCTCGCGCTGCGATGCGCCAAATTCTTCGCTCGAGCGGATCTCAGCTACGACGTAGTCGCAGAAGAAGGCTGCCCCGGAAAAGGCTGCGGCCGAGGCGCAGCCCGTGGGCGATGGGGTGATGTTGAGGGTGTCCTGGACGTCTTGGGCAACTGCCTCATCGAATTCCTCCTGGGAAATGAATTCCATCTCCAGCATCCGGCTGAGGGCCGCGTCCCGTCTGAATTGGTTGGCTTCGGGATGGTTGACCGGGTCATTGCCGTTAGGGGACTGGGTGGTCGAGGCGATCGTGGCGGCCTGGACTGGCGTTAGATCGGCGGCGTGGACGCCAAAGTAAAACCGGGCGGCGGATTCAACACCGTATTGGGACGGCCCAAACTGGGCGATGTTCAAATAGCCTTCAAGAATTTCTTCCTTGGACAGGCGTTTTTCCAGCGTGATAGCCATTTTGGCTTCGCGAATCTTGCGCTGGTAAGAGACCTCTTGGGCTTCTAGGGCGCCAGCCATGTCGCCGCGAACAACTGCGGTGTTGATCAGTAGGTTCTTGACGTACTGCTGGGTCAGCGTGGAAGCGCCTTGGACCTTGGTACCAAGGGCATTGGAGACCAGGGCTCGGGCCATACCAGCCCAATCCACGCCAACGTGCTCGTAATAGCGTCGGTCCTCTAGGGCAACCACGGCATGCTGCATGTAGGGAGAGATTTGGTCCAGCGGCACTTCGGTGCGGTCCTGGAAATAGAAGGTGGCCAGGAGAGTGCCATCGGCGGCGTAAATATAGCTGGACTGAGCTAATTCAGAGACCTGTAAATCCTCTGGTAGGGCCTCGAATAGGTACTCGGCATCAGACGTGGCCAAACTAGCCGCGTCAATAGCTGGCAGGAAAAATCCAGACGCCAACAAACCGGAGGTCACAGACGCCACGACCACCGTCAGGACGCCGCCAAGCCACTTTGCCATACCTTTGCCAAAGCGCTTCCAGCCCGAGCGCATGGGCCAAGGGTAAAAGCCCAGGCCGGGCATGGCAAGAGTAGTTTTCCTAGAACGTAACAGCCTACGTGTTTGGGCCAGCTCTTCTTGTCCGATGCCGTCTCACCGGTTGGCATGCCAAGCGGGGGCCGGCATTTGGCTTAGCGGGCGCGTTGTCCCAGCTGTTCAAGGTTTAACAGAACGCAGCCGCGGCCCTCAAGTCTGATCCAACCACGGGCAACAAAGCCGTTTAGGGCCTTATTGACTGTCTCGCGTGAAGCGCCAACCAGCTGGGCCAGTTCTTCCTGCGTCAGGCCGTGGGTGACTTGGATGCCGTGATCGGTCGGCTCGCCGAAGCGTTCGGCCAGATCAATCAGCGTCTTGGCGATCCGGCCTGGTGCGTCGGTGAAGATCATGTCGGAAAGCGCATCGTTGGTGCGGCGTAGCCGGCCTGCCATTTCCGCCAATAGTTGCCGGGCGGCAGTTGGATTCTGAGACAGCCAGGCGACCATGCCGGCGTGGGAAAGCTCGAGGACTTTGCCGGCCATGACGGCGGTAGCAGTGGCGGTGCGCGGTCCCGGATCGAAAAGGGTCAGCTCGCCCACCATTTCACCCGGCCCCAGCACGGCCAGCAGATTCTCCCTGCCGTCAGGTGAGGGCGTGCCCAGCTTGATCTTGGCGGTCTGGATCAGGTACAGGCGATCGCCTGTTTCACCGTGCCTGAACAGCACCTGGCCCCGGGCCAGCCGCATCGGAGTCATGGCTGCTAGCAGACTCGTGGCCGCATCTTCGCTCAAACCACCAAAAAGCCCGGCCGAACGGATGATCTTCGAATCCAATGAGGTAACCACCTATCTTGTACCTGGTGTGGTCCAACCCACACCGCCTCTAGGACAATGCCTGGTAACACTGGCCTCGGGGGCTAATGAACAATCACTTGTGCCCGGGGCGAAATTCGAACAATCAAGCCTATTGTGCCCGATCCCTCGCCGCGACGCCGCCCCCCGACCCGCCAGGTCGGGCTTTGACACAATCCCATTCGACGCGAAACCGAGGTCTGGCATCGGCCTTAGCTGCTGGCCACGGCAGGCAGCCAGTCGAGCAAGGCCTGGTTGACCTGCTCTGGTGCTTCTTCCGGCGGGAAATGGCCAATGCCATCGAGACAGGCGAAGTGGTAGTCAGAACCGCCAAAGGATGGTTCGGCAACTGCCTGATAGTCAAGCAAGTGATCCATATTGCCCTGAATATGCAGCACCGGCACTTGGGCCCTAACCCGCGTACTGGCGGCGAAACGCCGCCCGGCGGCGCGCCAGCGCGGGCGTAACGCCAAGCGCATCAACTCAGCCGCCCGTTCGGCGGCACTTGGTATCGCCATAACCTGCTGGTAGAGCCCAAGGGAGTAGGGGTCAAGCCAAGCCGGTTGCTCGGCCCAGGTGGTCACGAGTTTTCCCACTAGATAGCCGCGCCGGGCCGCCGAAAGGGTGAATTTGGGCATGCGTAGGGCGGCGATCTGGGCCAGCGCCCTGGGGGAGACCACCAGGGCCCGGATCGGCTTGCGGGTGCCAGGGTGGACCGCAGCGATTGGCGCAATGCCCAAAAGCACGCTCGGGGCCTGGCTGAGCATGGTCCAGGCCACCATGCCACCAAGGCCGTGTCCCACCACGGCGGCCTTGTCTGCCCCCAGGGCGGTGATAACTCCGGCCACGTCTCGGGCCAGCATTGGCAGGGCGTAGCCCTCCGGTGGTTTGTCACTGGCGCCGCAGCCTCGCAGGTCCATGGCCACAGCCCGGTAGCCGGCCTGCCCCAGGGCTTGCAGCTGATGGCGCATTGACCACCAAAACTGCGGCACTCCGTGGATCAGAATGACTAAGGGACCGTCTGCGGGCCCGGTTGAGGCGACGTGAAAACGCAGAGCCCGCGCTGCCACCATCTGGTGTTCCCAAGGCCCGTCAACCAGGGCCGCACTGAAATCACTGGCAGCTGGGGGTTGGGTTCTCATTGGGCCGATTCGTCCCCAGGTTCCGCGGCACCGGCTTTGTCCTTGGCGCTGGTCAGGTCTGCGTCATCGGCCTGGCCTTCGGCACCAGCCTGGCCTTCGGCACCAGCCTCAGTCCTTGGCGCCGCCGTACCTTGGAAAGCCGCCACCGAGGCCTTGACCTGATCGAGGGTTTGGCGAGAGCCCTTACCCGCCCGCTTCAAAATCGCCTTGGCTGCCAACGCGGTACCGGCGCAGATCAACACGACCAGAGCGACGGCGATGAGGCAGGCCGCCCAGGGCCAAAACCCCATCGCCACCAGACCACAGACCAGGGCCGCCACTAGCAGAGGCGGGATACAGGTGGCAAAGACTAGGGCGCCTACCATCAGCCCGGATCCAGCCGCCAAGAGTTTGCCATCCCGGCTCAATTGGGCCTTGACCAGTTCGACGGTGCCCTGGGCCACGGCGCGGGCCTGTTCGGTGGCGCCTTGAATGATTTCGGCAAGTGGTCTACCAGCCATGGCGTGACTCCTTGGAGCGTTACAGGTGGGTTAGGGCTGAGACTAGCTTAACCGCCACCATCAAGCCGAGCCCCGCGCGGGCCTTGAGTCAGGCTCCCGAAACAAAGAAACAGCGAGCGAACAGGTTATCAATCGCGCAATCCAATTGCTGATACGGGGAACCCCGCCAGCAAGCCCTTAACGTAGGTTAATACGTGCGTGGGTTCCTGTTCGCCCGCTGTGTTGTAGCCTCCTTTGTACCACATTCGCATAGGCCTTGACAAGCCAAAACGCTGGATTTGATGGCCCTGCGAAGAGAGGCAGCAGGCACATAGATACGTCGATCTAACCACATTTTCCGGCTTTGTACTAACGAAAGCGCGCGTCCGTTATTGAAACTTGATTATTGCGGCTGGGAAAACACTCAGGAGTCGGAAAAGGCGGGCGCCTAGAGCAGGTCTGGGCCCGGCCGCACTTCGTTTGATTCGGGGCTGCGCCGCAGAATCCAGGTCACTGCACCAGCCGCCACGGCTGTCGCAACCAAACTGGCCGCCCACACCAGACCAAGCCTCAGCCGGCGGCGTTGGATTGGCCTTGGAGTGGAAAACCGGGCCACCTCCCAGCCGGCTTCCTCGGCTATGTGGCGCAGCTCTTTCGATGGGTTGACCACTACGGCGTGTCCAACCGCCCGCAGCATTGGTAGATCGGTGATCGAATCCGAATAGGCGTAACAGGCGGCCAGGTCGTATCCCTGTTGCAGGGCTAGCTCGGACATAGCCTGGGCTTTGGCCGGGCCGTAGTTGAAGTAAGCGATTTGACCGGTAAAGCGGCCTTGGTCGGCCTCCATTTCGGTGGCCAGGACGTGGCCAGCACCGAGCATGGTGGCGATTGGCTCTGCCACCTCTTTGGCCGCGGCAGTGCAAATGACAATGTCCAGGCCAGCTTGTCGGTGGTGGCTGATGAGCTGGGCGGCGCCGGTAAAGACCTGTGGAGCAATCACCTTGTCTAGGGCGGCCGTGGTGGTGGCCACGACCAGTTGCGACTCCCAGCCAATCACCATCTCGCCCAGTACTGTACGCAAACGGTCAGTCTGATCAGCCGTCGAATTGCCCAATTGGTAGGCCGCCTGGGCGTAGGCCGAGCGTGCCACCGAACGCTTATTGGCGAGACCCGCCCGCATGAATGGTCTGGTCAAAGCGGCTGACGAGGCGGTCGCCAAGATGGTCTTGTCCAGGTCAAAGAAGGCTGCGGCCTTGGGCCGTGGCTGGCTCATATCCCCCCTCAAAGTTGTCTGTGGAAATTGTGGCAGATGTCAAGGGCCAAGCGTCATCCACAGGCCAACCCAATTGACCCGGCGCGAATAGACCAAATAGAGGACGCTGTGACAATGGATCACCAGCCCCCAGCCAGAGTTGTCATCGTCAGTTCAGATCAGGCCCTGGCCGCAGCCGCGGCCGCGGCGGTGACAGAAGGCGGCGGTCAGCCCTACCTGGCTAATGATCTTAGCGCCGAACAAGCCGGGCTCGGCTTCGGCGAGGCAGCGCCGGCCTTGGTGGTAGTTGGGGCCGATGCGCCGGAGGGAATCGCCCAGCGGATCGCCCAGCTGGGTTCGACTCAACTGGTCAGCGCCGCCTTGGGCGAGGGTCCGGCCAGTGAGTTTGGTCAATGCCTGGTGCTGCCGCGGGACACCGCCAGTTTGGTGCGACTGGTCGAATCCTTGGCAGCACCGCGGCCGGCCTCGAAACGGATCATGGTGATGGGGGCCCACGGCGGGGTGGGCGCGTCCTCATTGGCCGCTGTTTTGGCCCGCCAAGCGCGCAGCGGCGGTCGGACCGTGCGGTTGGTGGATTTCGACGGCTCCGGTGCCCGGCTGGCCCAAATCCTGGGGCTGGCCAGTGGTGGTACCTGGGCAGAGGCCCTGGGCAAATGGGGTGTGGCCTGGGCCTCATTGCCAAGTTGGCATGGTGTCAGTGTGCTAGCTGGTCTTGGTTCAATAGGTCGCAGTGAAAGCGCCCATCGCCTGCGTCAGGTGCTTGACCAGTGGGAACAGGAGACGGGCGACGGCCTGACGGTAATCGACAGCGCGGTGGCCGGCCCTGGCGGGCCCTGGCGGGTGGCCACCTGGTGTGACCACGTGGTGATCGTGGCGCGCGACGATTCGCCTGGGTTGGCCGCAGCTCAGGCGGTGGTCAGTGAAGTCGCTCAAGTTGGGCTCAAACCGTGTTTAGCTCTGCGGCCAGTCAAAGGTGGGGCCGGTCCGGCCGGGGCCAAACGGGCCGTTGGCGCCAGCCGGATTGAGCAAGTCTTGGTCTTGGGCAATGAACGAAACCTGGCGGCGGACGCCACCCACGGCCTGACCCCCGGTGACAGACCACGCGGCGCCTTGAGCAGTTGGGCTGGCCACTACCTGCAACGTCAGTTGGCGCTCAGGGCTCCGCCTACAAAGCAAATCACCAGGTCGCAACGCCACCGCCGGCATCGGGAGCCGCACTTTGAACCGGCCGCCTTCGCGGAGGACTGGTGAGCGAACTGGCCGCCCCAGCCCCTCTGCTGGCCCTTCTCCGAGCCGAAGGGGTATCTGACGTCCTGGTCAACGGACCGGACGCGGTCTGGGTGGATGGACTTGAGGGCCTAAGAAGAATGGCAGTCCACCTCGGTGACGCCAACCAGATTAGGGCCCTGGCCACAAGGCTGGCCGCCCAAGGTGGTCAAAGGCTGGATGATGCCTGCCCTGCCGTTGATGTCAACTTGCCAGGGGGTTTGCGTCTGCACGCGGTCCTACCGCCAATTGCGTCCGGCGGTCCACTGCTTTCATTCAGGGTGCTCAGACGCCAGGGCCTGTCGCTGGAGCGGCTGGTCCAAAGCGGCGCCATCAGCCACGAGGTGTCCGAGCTGATCACAGGTCTAGTCAAGGCCCGGGTCAACTTCCTAGTCTCCGGTGCCACCGGGGCGGGCAAGACCACGCTGCTGGCCGCCTTGCTGGGACTGGTGGGGGCCGAGGAGCGGATTGTCCTGATTGAAGAGGCGGCCGAAATCGCCACCGCCCACCCGCATTGTGTTCGCCTGGAAGCCCGCACAGCCAACTCTGAAGGCAAAGGTGCCTTCGACCTGACCAGTTTGGTCCGCCAGGCTCTCCGAATGCGCCCGGACCGGATAGTGGTTGGCGAGTGCCGCGGCGCCGAGGTGCGCGAATTGCTAACCGCTTTGAACACCGGCCACGAGGGTTCGTGTGGGACTATTCATGCCAACTCTCCAACCGACGTGCCGGCACGGCTAGCCGCCCTTGGCTCGCTGGCCGGCCTCGACCGGGCCACGGTGGCCGCCCAGGCAGACGCCGCCTTGGCTGCGGTGGTGCATGTGGCCCGAGATCGCGGCTCGCCCCGCCGGCGGGTGACGGAGATCGCGGCGCTGGAACTGTGCGGGGATGATCTGGTGGCCAGGCCGGCCGCATCTGTCACTGACGACGGTGTGGCACCGGGCCCCAGCTGGAATCGCCTGGCCCACCTGTGCCGGTGGCGACTGCCACAACCCACCAGGCCGGGGCCGGAACCTGACCTATGACGGCCCCCAGCCAGCCGGTCACGCTGGAGGGTCTGGCCCAGGCCCTGAGAGAGGTGGCGGAAATGTCCAGGGCTGGTTTGGCCCCTCCGGCCGTCTGGCAACCCCTGCTTGGCTCTGAAAAAGGAGCCGGCCAAGGTGGCTTGGAGGCCTGGGCCGGCCAGGTCGCCAGTGGTCCGCTGGCCACCTATGCCACCGCGGTTTGTGCCATTGACCAGATTTCGACTTCGGTTGGTTGCGCCATTGGCGACATGCTGACTTCGCTAATCGAGTCGATCCAAGCCCACCAGGACACGGCCGAGGCCATGGAGGCGGCCGTCGCTGGCCCCAAAGCCAGCGCCCGGATGCTGCAGTTTTTGCCCTTGGCTGGGTTGGGCTTGGGCCTGATTATGGGCGTAAACGTCCTGGCAGTGTTGTCCGATGCCGGCCCGGGCACCTTGGCCTTGGTGGTGGGCTTGACGCTGATGCTGCTGGGGCGGGCCTGGAGCAGCCTGCTGTTACGCCGGGCCGCCGGCCGGATCGACCTTGATGGGCTGGTGGCGATTGACGTCCTGGTGGCGGCGCTCAGTGCCGGGCTGCCCATTGGGCCAGCCCTATGTGCCGCCGGCAGGGCTTGGCCCGGGGTCACCGGACGGGCCTTGGCCCAAGTTGGTACGGCCCTTGAAACCGGCTGCCAATGGGAGGAAGCCTGGCGGGGTCAGGCCGGCGGACAGGTGTTGGCGGGAGTTGAACGGGCGCTTTGGCTGAGTTGGCGCAGCGGTGTGCGTTGCGGTGGGCTCTTGCGGGCGCTGAAGACCTCGGTCCTCAGGGCCGAGCGACAACGCTGTGTCAAGGCCTCGGCTCGCCTTTCAGTGACGCTAATGGCGCCACTCGGGTTGTGCTACCTGCCGGCCTTTATGGCCCTGGGCTTGGCGCCGCTGATCATCTCGTTGGCCGCCAGCCTGACCACGTTCTAGTGACAGCTGAGGGTGAAATAACGCCGCTTCGAGCCTTGTCCACAGTCGCTAGGCCTTAGCAAAACGGGATTCGCCGCTTTAGTTCAGGCTTTGGTTAGTGCCTAGGAAAGGAGGGGCCATGAGGCCACTTAGGAATCTTGACGAAAGGGTCTGGATCGCCTGGAGGGATCAGGCTGGCGGAGTCACGGCTGAATACGCCATCGCCATTCTGGCAGCAGCCGGCTTTGCCGGGCTGCTGTTGGCGATATTGCAGTCCCAGGCGGTGCGGGGCTGGTTAACCTCGATTGTGGAAAGAGCCTTATCGCTGTGAGGTCTGAGCGCGGCGGGGTCACGGTCGAACTGGCCCTGGCCCTGCCGGCGGTGGTGGCGTTGGCCGCCATGATTCTGGTTTTGGGCACCGCCGCGATTAGCCAGATCAGCTGCGCCAATGCTGCCCGGGCTGGCGCCCGGGCGGCGGCCCTGGGCCTGGCCAACGACTCAATCAAAGCCACCGCCACCGAACTGGCTGGCAGTGACGTCACGGTCAGGATCGAGCGGAGGGACGGTCAGGTCAAAGTCCGGGTTGATAAGCCCGTAGGCACCCTGGCCTCGACCCTATTTGGTCTAAGACTGAAGGCCAGCGCTACGGCGGTGAGCTCATGTGAACCAGACCGGGGCTGTCGGTGAGGCTGAAGGAGGGCGGCGAGGCCGGTTCGGGCACCATCCTGGCGGCCGGGCTGGCCTGTGTCCTGCTATTCGCCATGACCGCCTTGAGCAGTCTTGTTGGCGCCAGTCAGAGCCGCTGGGCCGCCCAAACGGCGGCCGATTTGGCCGCCCTGGCCGCCGCCCAGGATCTGATCGATGGCGCCACCATCAGCCAAGCTTGCGGCCACGGCCAGGCCGTGGCCCGGGCCAACCAGACCGAGTTGACCAACTGCCGTGGGGCCGGGCAAGGTCGCGTCACAGTTGAGGCTGCTGTCACGGTCAGGTCCTGGCCTGGAGGCGTTGGCCGGGCCAAGGCCGTGGCCGGGCCACCACCAGGATTCGTCGGGTCAGGCGGAGCCGGAAATTCAAGCGACCTAGCCGCGCTGGCGGCCCTGGACTGGGCCCGCCAACAAATCGGCAAGCCCTACATTTGGGGTGGCACGGGTCCTAACGGCTTTGACTGTTCAGGTCTGGTCCAAATGGCCTATCTCAAAGCCGTGGGCAAGCAGATACCCCGCGTGGCCCAGGATCAGTACAACGCCGCCACCAAGGTGCCACCCGGGCAAATGCGGCCTGGTGACTTGATCTTCTGGATCGATTCGACCGGCGTTCACCACGTCGCGCTATACGCCGGCAACGGCATGATGGTCGAGGCCCCCAGCCGGGGCAAACTGGTCCGTGAGGTTCCGATCCGTTGGGCTGGCACCACCGAGTTGGCCGGCAGATACTAGAAGACTGTTTGGCTGGAGACCCAAGAGGGCTGGTGAAAAATTCCCGCCGGCTGCCGTTGCCTCAGGCGGCGCCTCGCTTCGACGCGCACTATTCACCAACCCCCTGGAGCATGGCCCTGACCAAGGCCAAAGCTCCGGGCTTTGACAGGATTTGGTTGGCGTTGCCGCATTTGGGTGACTGAACACAGCTGGGACAGCCTTCATCGCAGTCGCATTGGGCCAGCCTGGCCTCGGTGGCCTGGAGCAGTTCTCGCCGCCGGGAAAAAGCCCGCTCGGCTAACCCGGCCCCACCGGGCACACCGTCATAGATGAATATGGTGGCCCCGCCGGTTTGGGGGTGCGCCGGAATTGACAGCCCGCCCAGATCCCAGCGGTCACAGGCAGCCAGCAAGGGCATCAGCCCAATGGCTGCGTGTTCGGCCCCGTGGAGGGCGGCCGGCAGTAGCTCCGGGCCAAGCTGACTAATGGCCTCGGCCGTGGGCAGGCACCAAACTGCTGTGGTGTTGAGCGAATCGGCTGGTAGTTCCAGCGGAATGGTGGCGGAACGGCCTAGGCCATCATTGCTCAGACGCTGGTAGCCAACCACTTGGTCAACCACCTCGACCCGGCCAAAATGCCAAGAGGCGCCGGCCTCCTCAACGCAGCGGACGTCATCGGCCACACGCAGCGTCGACTGGCTGATCGGCATAGTGCGGTAGGGCGGACGGGCCGGCTTAAGCACGGCCACTAAGGCTTCCAAATCCAAGGTCTCAACCAGGAAACTGGCGCCTTGGTGCAGATAAACAGCGCCAGGGTGGACTGTGGCCGGGGCGCGACCGCGATCAACGCTGCCCAGGACTCGGCCAGTTTGGTCTTCGACTAGGTCGACGCTGTGGCCGCCAGCGCCGCGCAGGTCGGTCAGCAGAGTCGGGGAGTCTGGGGGTAGCCAATGCCAACCGGTGGGCCGGTGCCGCAGCACGCCCAAGGTGACCAGCTGGTCGACTACGCCTGCCATGGCCGGGCCAAAAAAGCGACCATCGGCCTTGGTTAGAGGTAGTTCGCCGGCGGCCGCAGACAAATGCGGCGCCAGCAAATACGGGTTGGCCGGGTCAAAGACGCTGGCCTCCAAGGGCGCGTCGTAGAGGGCCTCGGGGTGGTCAACTAGATAAGAGTCAAACGGATCGGTCCCGGCCACCCAGACGGCCAAACCATTGGCGCCGGCCCGCCCGGTCCGGCCTAGCTGCTGGGCCAGCGCCACCCGTGTGCCCGGCCAGCCGGCCGTAATGACCGCGTCCAGGCCGGCAATATCGATGCCCAGTTCCAGGGCCGAGGTGGCCACTACCGTCAGCAGGGAACCCTGGCGCAGGCCCTGTTCCAAGGCCCGGCGGTCTTCAGCCAAGTAGCCGCCCCGGTAGGTCGCCACCCGCGCCGCCTTGGCCTTGGGCAGTAGTTGGCGGATCGACTGAGCGACTGACTCTGCGGCGAACCGTGAGCGGACAAAAACCACACTGCGGGCGCCAAGGTCTGTCAGGCCGGCAGCCAACTCTGCCGCCGCCGCGCCGGCCGGTTGGCGCAAAACCTTGCCCTGCTGGTCCTTGGCCAACGGTTTCCACATGACCTCGGTGCGCTCGCCGGCATCGGCCGTGTCATCACTGACCACCGCCACTGTGGCTTCATCGAGACCGGCTAGCCGGGCTGCCCCAGCTGCCGGCTCGGCCAAGGAGGCACTGGCGAAAAGGAACTGCGGCTCGGTCCCCAGATTGGCCGCCAGGCGGCGCAGCCGGCGCAGAACCATCGAGACATGGCCGCCGCTGACCCCGCGGTAGGCGTGAGCCTCGTCCACCACGACGAAACGCAGCGAGCGTAAGAACCGAGCCCACTGGTGGTGGCGTGGAAGCATCGAAAAATGCAGGTAGTCCGGGTTCGACAGGACAATCGAAGCCTTGGCCTGAGCCCATTGACGCAGCTCGCGGCCCGAATCCCCATCACAGGTGGTGACGGCGGTTTGAAGATCGCCGGCTCGCAGAGTGGCGCCCAGGGCGGCCAGCTGATCAGCTGCTAGGGCTTTGGTTGGGGCAAGGTAAAGCACAGTTGGCTGCTTGGCCACCGCGCCGATGTCGCCCAGTGGGTCGGTGGGTAAACATGCGTCCAGCAGCGGGGCCCAAAAAGCCAGTGACTTGCCGCTGCCGGTGCCAGTGGCGATCACAGTATGGCGCCCGGCGTGAATCAACTCCATGGCCTCGACTTGGTGGCGCCAAGGCTGGTCTAGGCCGCGAGCCTGATAGGCCTGGGTCACCTCGTCCCCCAGCCAGTCAGGCCAGGGCGCCTGGGCCCCCTGCTTGGCTGGTGTCACCCGCAGATTGACCAGGCAGCGCTGGCGGTCCTCGGTCTGGCCGAGGGCCTGGACCAACCGGTTCATTGGCCCAAAGACTCAGCCCTTGGGCGGCAGCACCGCTCCAATCAGGCTGCCAACAATCGAGACGTGCCAGCCATCGGAAGCTTTCAGCGCTGTGGTTGAGGTCAGCGTCTGAGGCGTTGGCAGCGCCGGCAGCAGCGCCAAAGACGAAGACAGCCCAGGCACGGTCAGGCTGCCTTGCCTCGGCTCGCTGCGCGGGTCGTCTAAGTCGTAAGTGACTTCGTCATCCTTGATCGAAATTGATCCCGAAACCGTCTCTGGGTCTCCCCAGTAGGTGGTCATATTGGCTTCGAAACTGCCCTCGAACGATCCGTCACCGCCCAGCGACACCTCAGCTGTGAAGGAGATCTCATCCCCGTCGGCCTCGGCGTCTAGTTTCAGTTCGGCACTTTTGGCGTCCTTGGCGTCCCAGGTGATGGAGTAATGGCCGGTCCCTTCAGCCTCAATGTCCATGATCCACTTGGAGCCGTCCTGGTTGACCTTGGCCCAAATTCTGGAATTGCCTGTGGAAATGGCCAGTTTGAGGCTCTCAATCCCAACGCGGGCCACCTGGGAGGTCGAATCGAGTTGTTTGACCTCTAGCTCGTCGAGCATGATTGTGCCCGGTGGCATACCGTCGGCAGAGGTGGACAACAGCGGTTGGCCGTAAACCGCCAGCAGACGCGACTCAGCCGGGGCTAGGTGGCGGGCGAATTCGGTCGCATCAAGATCCTCGGCGAAGGTCAAAAGGGCCTCGTAGTAGCCCTTGACAGCGTCTTCGGGATTGGAGTATTTGACCATCTTGTCGGCTGGCACCACCTGGCCAAGGTCAGCATTGTCCATACCGGCCGCCTCCCAGACATATTGCGCCGCGGTCATTGACATGGAGGTGAACCACTGGCCGTCTTCTTCCACTGTCACCAGGAAGAACTCGTCGATTCCGGCCGCACTAAGGACCTGGGCAACTGGCCCTTGATAGGGCAGATTGTCGTTTATGGCAGCGACAATCTCATCTTTAGAAGGCACGTTGTCGCCAAGGGCGCCGCTAGGCGCCTCGAAGTCGAATTCGTCAAAGCCGTTTGAAGGGTTAAGGTAGTTGGCCAGCTCTGAAACACTGGCGGCGAAATCGAGAGCGGCCTGGGCCAATGCGTCCGGGTCGGTGCATTCGACGCTGATCGACCCACCGGTCACAACTGACCGTTGCACCGTTGGCACCAGCTCTTCAGATTCGACTTTGACGTCCTTGAACTCGATCTTGATCGAATCACGGGCCTTGACCAGGGACTGGCTGAGTTGGTCGGCCTGATCATTCGAGGCGATCTTGTCCAAGGTGGGTAGGTTCGGGGCCAGGTCGGTCACGGAGATCCAGGCTCGCTCCGAGGGCGCCAGCGTGGCCGCGGTCTTGGTCACATCCAAAGTTGCGGCCGCGTTGAGGAAGGAGACAACGGCATCTTCCGGCGATGCGGCGCCGCCGGAGCCGCGCAGTTTGAAGAAAGCGAAGGCCCCACCGCCGGCCAGCACCAAAGCCACCACGCAGGCCGCCGCCACCAAAATGCCACGCCGCCGGCGCTTTGGCGGTTCCGGCGGTGCGGCGCCAGTCCAAGTGGGAGGAGGCGTCATGCCGCCCACCGGAGCCGACTGATGACCTACCGGCGCCGCGTGGCCCGGTGGCACACCCTGGCCGGCTGGCGGGCCGTAACCCGGCGGCACAGGCTGAGAGGGCGGTTCGTTACCAGGTGGCACACCTTTAGGGGCCTGATTTGGACCGAACGATTCCGGGTTGTTAGGAGGAGCCGTCACTATCTCAGCCTTTCTGGTTCCTAGAGGCGGTGGCCTCAAGTAGGTACCAGTGTGCCGCATGACACCGACAGGGCAAAGCTGGTTGACACTATTGTGACATTTGGATTGATGGCCACAGAAGGGAAGTGATCAGGTGAGAGTTGCGGTAGTGACAGGAGCCTCCAGCGGAATTGGCGCGGCCACGGTGGTGGCCTTAGCTCGTGACGGTTGGAGCGTAATTTGTGGGGCTCGCCGGCTCGATCGCCTCGAGCAAGTGGTCAATGCCGGTGGACCAAATGCCAAGGCAGTACACCTCGATGTCACCGATGAGGCCTCGGTGGCCGCTTTGGCCAAGGGCTTGGACCGGGTCGACCTGCTGGTCAACAACGCCGGTGGGGCTAAGGGATTGCGACCCATTGTCGAGGCCAAAGAAGAAGAATGGGAGTGGATGTACAACACCAACGTGCTTGGCACAATGCGCATGACCAGGGCGCTTTTGCCATTGTTGGTGGCCAGCGGGCAAGGCCGGGTGATCAACATTTGTTCGATCGCCTCGACCATGCCGTATGCCGGTGGCGGCGGCTATAACGCCGCCAAATTTGGCCAACGGGCTGTAACCGAAGCGCTACGCCACGAACTGGCTGGCCAGCCCGTCACGGTCAGTCAGATCGATCCCGGACTGGTCCAGACCGAGTTCTCCCTGGTCCGCTTCGACGGCGACCAGGCCAGGGCGGATGCCGTCTACGCAGGCGTCGAACCGCTCAGCGCTGAGGACGTGGCTGAAGCCATCCGGTGGGTTGCCTCCCGCCCGCCTCATGTCTCGATAGACCAATTGTGGATCCTGGCCCGCGACCAAGTCGGCACTGTCAAGACTCCGCTCGAAAGGTCAACCACCTAGTCCAGCCAGTCCCTTTGCCGCGAGATCGAGGTTTCGCTCACTGTCGAGTAGGCCAAAGCTCAGTCTCGCGGCGTTGGCACAGATTAACCCCACATTTTCAGCGAAACCGAGCTTTCGCTCACTGTCGAGTCAGCCAAAGCTCAGTTTCGCGGCGTTGGCACAGATTAACCCCACATTTTCAGCGAAACCGAGGTTTCGCTCACTGTCGAGTCAGCCAAAGCTCAGTTTCGCCGCAGATCTAGGTCTTGACCAGCCCTCAAGCCGCGAAACCGAGCTCTGGCTGGGCCGCACGCCTAGGACACTTATGTGATAGTCGAGGGCGCAGGTCTGCCTCGATGGGGTACCGTCTTGGGCCGTAGGTCTGTATTCGTTTCTGCGGCGAGGAGGAGTCGTGCCGGCAAACCGAAAGCTGGTTATTGTGGAGTCCCCGGCCAAGGCCAGGACAATTGAGAGCTA
>WQXJ01000045.1 GCA_009784895.1 Micrococcales bacterium
CGCCACCCAACCACTCTCGGCATTTGGAGACGAGCCGCGATGACAACCAACGCCGACGAGTCGGCCCCGCGCCCATCAGTGCTGTTCATGTGCGTCCACAACGCGGGACGCTCGCAAATGGCCGCCGGATTCATGCGAGTCTTGGCTGGCGACCGGGTCGAGGTAAGGTCAGCGGGGTCGACACCCGCCAATCACGTCAACCCCGTCGCCATCCAAGCCATGGCCGAGGTCGGCATCGACATCACCGGCCAACAGCCCAGCGTCCTCACCGACCAAGACGCCCACTCTGACATCGTGGTGTCCATGGGCTGTGGAGACGCCTGCCCCGTCTACCCAGGCACACGCCACGAGACCTGGGACCTCGACGACCCCGCCGGACAAGACCTGGAGGTCGTCCGCCGCATCCGCGACGATATCCGGGCGCGAGTCCAACAGCTCATCCGCGACATCGACCTGGCACTAAACAGCCTGGAATGGTGAGCTTGTAGCTGACGCGGTTCCTTTTGGTCATTGATTATGCCAAGGCCGACCAGGCCAAGAACCAGCAGGACCGAGCGGAGCTACTGGACAAACGCAAGGCTCTACTCCAAGCCCACTACGCCGGAGCAATCCCGCTTGACTTGCTCAAGGAGGAACAAGACGCCATCGCCCGCCGCCTAGCTTTCCTGGATTCCCAGATCGAAGCTTCGCGCGAGGTCTTCGAGAACGCCAAAGCCCACCTTGAGGACATCCTGGGCCTGGCTTCTGGCGCCTACCAGCTGTACACCTCACTGCCCAACGTGGAACGGCGGATCTGCAACCTGGCTTTCTTCGACCGAATCAACGTCACCGAAGTTGACCGTGTAGAAGGCGAACCGCACTGGGGCATGGAACTGGTGCTGAACCCCGGAATCCAAGCGACCGCCCTGAAAGCCCACCAGAGTGGGGACGCAGGTGACTACGAGGCTTTTACTGCATGTGTCGATAGTTATTTCGTCACCGGTTTGGTACTCCTCGGCGCTTTGCGCCTCGTCAACAGACTTCAATCGCCTCGGTCAAGAAAGCCAGCGTTCTTGCCGCTCGCCTCAATCGCCTGTGGGCCCCGTGGGGCTCGAACCCACGACCAACGGATTAAAAGTCCGGTGCTCTGCCAACTGAGCTAGAGGCCCATGCCGGTGGTCTGGGACGCCCCAGGCCTGCCGACAGCGCCCTCTATTGTGCCAGGCCCCAGCCAGTGCCGGAAACACCCACCGGGCACAGCACTGAGGCAAGGTATCGCACCTGCTGAGGGGGCGGCATCGGACCTGGCAGCCGCTCGCTAGTCGCCGTACCCCCAAAAGTCCATGGCCTCGGCATTAAACAGGAACCAGTGACCGAAATAGACGCCGTCCGTGTCATGGTAAGGACCACGATAGAACTCATCCATGGTCGCAGTTTCCTCGCCACCCCATGTGACCATCTCTGAGGGCTCTATCCCCACGACCAGACTGTCACCAAAAGCATATTTGGGTGCGCTGTTTTCGTAATACCCATTTCTGACGACTTCACTGCAATCCAG
This sequence comes from Micrococcales bacterium, assembly GCA_009784895.1. NCBI lineage: Bacteria > Bacillati > Actinomycetota > Actinomycetes > Micrococcales > Micrococcales bacterium. The sequence goes on from WQXJ01000045.1 coordinate 1,538, forward strand.
CAAGTAGACGCCCGCATCGCTGTCAAGGATGATCTCGCTGACCGCAAAGTCGCCGCTGACCTCAGCCGGGGTAACAAAGTCGTCGCCGGGATAGACCCTGCCGCCCTCGTCTTGATAGGGCGGCGCGTCGGATGTGATGGAAGAAGCCATGTTGAGGGTTACGCCAGTTCTGCCTTCGACATCTGATGAGTGGAAGTAGCAATCCAGGTTTCCGACTAGATACTGCAGGCCGTAAATCACCTCACCAGACTCGTCATACGATTCGTACACCTCGGCTTCGCCCAGGGCTTGGCTGATTTCCTGGAAGGTCATGGTGGTGTTAGCCCCGCTGAGGCCGCAGGGGCGGTCCTTGCCGCAGGCCACCTTGGTCACCGTTTGGTCGTCCCCCGACCAGCGAACAAACTCAAATTCAAGCCCAATGGTGGCGAAATACAGAACCTCATAACCACCTTCGTTGGCTGAATCGCGCACTTCATATTCAGGGCCTAATTCGTCTATCAAGTCGCGCTTGGTCAGGTTGAAATAGCTTGCGACCTGATCAGGATAAAGCTGGATGATGTCGTTTTGGTTTTCTTTGGCCTGGCCGGACGAAGAGGTGGGTGAGGTGGCTGTGGGAGCTGCCGCCCCGGCATCGTTCGCCCTACCCGCGGCCAAAGCGCTGGTGGCCATGAACGCCACAATGATGACCGCGACCGAGACGATGGAGACCGTGGCCACCTGATTCTTACTTTTCATAATGGCTAGCAGCCTTTCCTTCAGGTTCTTCTTTTCCTCGCACATCATGGTGGACAACACCGCCTTGGGTGCCAGCGAACTAGCGGCCACCGCAATCAGCGTTTCGCCATAGGCCTGCTTTGACACCGGGTCCAAGCCGCGGACCACCGCCTCATCGCAGGCCAGCTCGCAGACCCGGTCGACCTCGCGCCGCATCCACCAGACCAGCGGGTTGAACCAGTGCAACGCACAAGCCAGCACCATCAACCATTTGACCACCACGTCGCGCCGGCGCAGGTGGGTCAGTTCGTGGCGAAGCACGCTTTGCAGCTCAGCGTGGGTGTAGGTCCGGTCCGGTAGCACCAGCTCCGGTTTGATAATGCCTACCAGCATCGGCGTGGTGATGATGGCGCAACGGTACAAGCGCGGTGGCATGGCGTCTCCGGCCAGTCCAACCAGCTCGTAAAGCTCTTCCTTGCCGGCCCTGGTCCGGTGGCGGCGAACTTTGGCCGTGAAGAAGCCATAAATGATGATGTTGTAGGCCAAGACCGCCGCCACTACCCACGGGTAGAGGTAGATGAACACACTGGCGGTCACCCGCCATGGGCTCTGCGACTGGCCTGAGTTGGTGGCCGGTGGCGCTTCAGCGCCTGGCCCCAAATCTGCCCCTAGGTCGGTCCCGGCGGCCTGTTCGCCCACCGTCACGATGGAGTTGTTGACCAAGTCGTGGACCGGTGCTAGGGGTGGGCTGACGCCTGTTTCGGGCAGAACCAGCAGCCTGGAGACCGGTACGAACAGCGCCACCAATACCACCAGCCACAGGTAGTACTGCGCCCACTTGGGTAGGCGATGCCGCATCACCGGTTTGAGGGCCAACAGCGCCACAACCGCCAGACCGCCGGTGACGGACATGATCACCACGGTGCGCACCAGGGCGCCAATCATGGCTGACCGCCTTCCACCTTGAAGAGTTGCCTCAGTTCTTCAATGTCGTTCTCTGTCAGGTTCCCGGAGGAATAGAGCGAGGCCACCAACCGGCTGGCGTCGCCGTCAAAGAGCTTGTCCACCAGGGACTTGCCTTCGGAGGCACTGTGGGCCTGCTCGGAAAGGGCCGGAGCGTACAGTGTCACGTGGTGGACGTGGGTGGTGATGAAGCCCTTGTCGCGTAACCGCGTCACCAGGGTCTGGATGGTTGATTTCTTCCAGTCGGTTTGGGCTTCAAGGGCCGTGCGGATTTCGGTGTAGCTGAGCGGCCGGCCGGCGCGCCACAGTACCCGCATGACCGCTAGTTCTGAGTCCGTGATTCGGGGTTTCACCTGGGCTGCCCTCCTTGGCTTACGGCTGTAGGCCTTACACTACACTTGTAGTGTAGAACCGTCAACAGGTTTCCCCATCAGATCCTGGGCGCCAACGGGTCAAGGCAGATCGGCCCGGCGGACCGGTCAACCGGGCCGCCGGTGAACCTCGAAAACTACCTCCTACCACCCAGGCGCCGGCGCCCAAACGCCACCAGCAACCCACCGAAAAGCACCAGCAGCTCCGCCAGGATGGTCGTGGACCAAACCGTGTCAGTACCGGTGAAAGCCAAACCGGCTTGACTTTGACCGCCGCTGCCACCCCCACCACCACTTGCGGGCACCACCAGCTTGATCGGATAGCTTTGCCCGTGAGAAAACACCGCGACATACCAATGAGTGCCAGCCGGCAGCGTCTGCAAATAGCTTTGAGCGAAAGTGATTACGGTACTGCCGGGGGTAACTGAATAGTTACTGCGGTCCACCACTTTGCCGTCTTTTTCAAGACGCAGGAACTTGAGGTGGTCAGCGTCAACCTTGGCGCTGGCACTGCCCACCTTGTCCTTCCACGTGCCGAAATGCTCCAACACCGCGAATTTGCCAGGTGTTGGAACCAGTCCGTCGTCACTTTGCCCGGTAATGGCGATTGTGACCTCACCGTAAACCGCAGAACCATCTTGCGCCGTTGCCCTGACAACCGCCACGCCGTTGGCGGTCGCCGTGACCAAGCCAGTTGAGCTGACCGTGGCGAAGCCGCCGCCCGAGACCACCGACCAGGTCACATTCTGGTTAGTCGCATCAGTTGGAGTAACGGCGGCGGTCAGCTTGACCGTGCCACCGTTAGCAGTGATCGCAGCCGCGCCATTGATAGTAATCCCGGTTACCAGTACAACTTGTGGCGAGGCGTCTTCATAAGTCGCCGTGACCGTGGCGTCACCCGCTGGCATAGTGAAGGTAGTGCTCGAACTGGTCGGGTCACCAAACACCCCACCATTGCCGCCAGTCCACTCCTTGAACACCTTGCCTAGGGCCGGTGGGCTGGCTGTGATCACAACCGTTGTGCCAGCGTCAAAGCTCCCACCACCACTGCCACCGTTGACCGTCAGGCTGTAGACAGTGGATTGCCCGATGACGGAGATAGTCGCCTCGGCGTAGACCGCAGAACCGTCTTGGGCCGTCGCCCTGACCACCACAGTGCCATTACCAATCGCCGTGACCAGACCGGTCGGCGAGACCGTGGCAAAAGCTCCACCCGAGACGACAGACCAGGTGACGGCCTGGTTAGTCGCGTCATTTGGTGTGATGGCGGCGGTCAGTTGGACCGTGCCGCCCTTGGTGGTGATTGGGGCGACACCGTTGATGGTGATCCCAGTGACCAGCACTACCTGGGGTTGGGCGTCCTCATAAGTGGCCGTCACCGTGGCGTCATTTGCCGGCATGGTGAAGGTGGTTGTGGCGCTAGTTGGGTCCAGGAAGTCCCCACCGTTGCCGCCCGTCCACTCCTTGAAGACCTTGCCCAAGGCCGGTGTACCAGCGGTAATGGTCACCTCAGTACCGGCCAGATACTCACCGCCGCCGCTGCCACCAGTCACCGTCAAGGTGTATCCGACAATCTGCCCGGTGACCACGATGGTGGCCTCAGAGAACACCGCAGAACCGTCTTGAGCGGTGGCTCGGACCACGGCGGTGCCGTTGCCGGTCGCTGTGACCAGGCCGGTCGAGGAGACCGTGGCAAAAGCCCCACCTGAAACCACAGACCAAGTCAGGTTCTGGTTGGTCGCGTCAGCCGGGCTGACGGTAGCTGTCAGCTGGACCGTGCCGCCCTTGGTGGTGATAGGAGCAGCGCCGTTGATTGTGATCGCTGTGACAAGTACATCCCCCGGCTCGGCGTCTTCATAGTTGGCCGTCACCGTGGCCGGACGTGGCGGCATGATGAAGTTGGCGGTGGCGGAGGTTGGGTCATCAAAGGTGCCGCCGTCACCACCAGTCCATTGCTTGAAAACCTTGCCCGGCGCCGGCGGCGCCGCCGTAATAACCACGGCCGTACCGGCGTGATAGCTGCCACCCCCGGTGCCACCGTTCACCGTCAGGGGGTAGCCGTCGCTGGGCGAGTTGGAAATGTAGATGGTTAGCACGGGGTTGGTTCCGCCGGACATGGCGAAGACCAGCGATTCGTCCTGGTCTGCCAACGAAGCCAGGTACTCCTTGAAGAAGGTGTAGGTGCTGCCGCTAACGGAGTAGTCCCTACCTTCGACCAACTCATCAAGGCCGTACTTGATGGCAACCAGTGCGTAGCCGCCGGCGTCAAGCACCACCGGTACATCAGCGTAAGCCGGGAAAACCGGGTTCTTTTCGAAATAGGCAGTAGCGGGGTTCAGGCTGGCCGGACTGATCGATGGGTCCGAGGTGTCAACCACTGTCAACCGGAAGGTCGGGTTGACCCCACCGCTCATCAAGAAGGTGAAGTCATGCTCACCGGTCGCCAGCGAAGCCAAATATGACTTAGTGAAGGCATAGTTGTTACCGGTGATGACGTGGGTTGAGCCGGTGTTGACCAGGTCTTCACCTAGAAGCATGGCCTGGTAGTCAAAGTCGCCGGGATCCAGCTTGACGGTAATGTCCTGGTGGTCGCTGCTAGCTGGGTTGATGTCAAACACCGCAGTGGCCTTGTCCAGCGCAGCGTCGCGAACAACCTGTGGGGTAGTGTCCAGCACCGTCACGGTCAACTCCGGGTTGCCCCCACCAGACATCACAAAGGCGAATCTGCGCTCGCCGAGGTCCAAGGTCGCCAGGTATTCCTTTTTGAACGTGTAGTGGTCGCCGCTAACGGTGTATTCGACACCTTCGGTCAACTCCGACAAGTCATACAGAATCGAATCAAGGTCGTAACCAGAGGTGAAGAGCCTAACGCTGACGTCGGCATAAGCGCTGCTGGCCGGGTTTTTGTCAAAACTCAAACGAGTCTCATCGAGACTGGCCGGGTTCTGGACGGGGGTACCAATGGTACTGAAGGAATGCGCGGCATCGGCCGCTGCCATCAAATTACCTGCCAGGTCAGCGAAGCCATCGATAGTGATGGTGTAGGTCTGGCCGGGTGCCAGCCCGCTGTACCCAATGACATAGGCAGTTGAGGCGATCCACTGGCCCTCACTGGCGTCCAGCAGGCCAATGCCCTGGTCCAAGGCCACCGTGCCAGTGGCAGCCGGGTCCATGTCCTTGTTGAACGTGATCAGGATGGCGTCGTCGGTGAAAGCCATGCCGGACGGGGCCACGGTCAGCACCACCGGTGGCGCAGTGTCGGCGGTGCTGGCGGTGGTGAAGGTGTGAGTTGAATCGGCCGTCATGACGTTGCCGAATAGGTCCGCAAAGCCGCTAACAGTGATGGTGTGAGTGGTGTTGGGGGCCAGGCCGGCGTAAGGCACAGAGTAGACCCCGGCACTAGCCCACCCGCCCCCGGCCAGCGGGCCAACCCCGTTGTCCAGCGAAACCTCGCCAGCCACCCCCATGACCTTGTCGAATACCAACACAATCTCGCCAGACGCGGCCGTGTCGTTACCCGTTGGCAAAACGGTTTCCAGAACCGGCGGTGTCTTGTCCACCACCGTCACATAGAAAACGTTCGAGGTGACGGTTTCGCCATCGGCATCCTCCACATCCATGGACAGTATGTGCCGCCCACCTGGGGTGGCGGGCGTGGTGGTGACGTAGTAGTAGAAGCGGTCGCTGCCAGAGGTGTCATGGATGGGCTGGAAATTCAGCCCCGGCACGTTATTGAGGTTGTTTAGCCTCACCAAGGTGATGTCGCTGACCGTGCCCGCGAAATTGCCAATGAACCCGTTCATTTCTGTCTGGCTGGCCACTCCCCTAATGGGCACATCGGCGGCGGTGGCCGCCTTGTTGTTCCCGATGGTCCACTTTTGGCTGGCCTCTACCACGGTGAAACCATGTGCGTTGTCCGGCGCCATCACATTGCCGGCCAGGTCCGCAAAACCACTGACGTTTACCTGGACCGCCGTGCCAAAGGGCAGTTCAATGCCTGAAGGCGGCGTGGTATTTGACATGCCCTGGTAGTAGATGCGGTAGGTCGATTCGTCCTCCCACCTGGGGGCGAGTGAGCCGCTGGTCTCTGTGCCAGTGGCAATTGGGCCAGCGTCAAAGGTGACTGTGCCGTGCACGGTCTGGTCCATTGGCTTGTCAAAGGCTATGTAGACAAACCCCTGCCGCATGGCGCCGGTACCGGCTGGTGTGAGCCACTCGATGGTGGGCGGGTCAGTGTCCGGCGGTATCAGGGTAAACACGGCCTCAATTTCGGTGGCCGTATCAGGCATGTTGAAGTTGCGGGTGTTGACCCCGGTTTGGCCGGTGGTGCCAGCCTCTTCGATGGCGGCGGCGGGGTTGGCGGCGGGATAGACCAGCCAGTGTTCAAAGCGATAACCAGCGGCCGGTATTGCGGTCATGGTGATGGAACGGCCCCGAATTGCCGGCGAACCGGATGGCAAAGCGCCGCCGATGCCGTATTGGGCCTGGACATAGCCGCCGGCTGCGGGGGTGGCGCGGTAGGTAAGGGTCAGGTTCACACCTGTGGTGAAGCCGGAGACCTGCTTGGAGAACAGGCTTTCCAGCGGGGCTTGACTGGTGCGGCAAGCCTTCACCTTGTAGTAGTACCGAGTGTCGGGCCCAAGACCGGTGTCGGTGAAGGCGTAGCTGCCTGTAGTGGGGATGTAGTTGGCCGTACCGACCAGCTCAAAGTCGTTGCGCTCATCCGCCCGGTAGATCTCAAACCAGCCCATTGAGGTGATGCCCGGTGGATAGTTCCAGGTTAGCTTCAAGCTGCTTGAGGTGGTGCTGGGCAGGTCAATGGCCAAATTGGTTGGGATGGCCAGGGGTCGTCTCGACGAGTCCGGCTGGATCACGTAGCTAACCACGGGGACAGCCATTTTCCCGTCGGTGGACTTCCAGCGGTAGTGCATTAGCTTCCACGAGTAGCCGTAATCGAGGTTTCTCGCATCGTTAGGCATATTGGCCACTGTGCCGGAAAAGATCGAGCCAGTGGTAGAGATCTTGGCGGAACCATGACCGTATTCAGCGCCCAGTGTGACACCGGCCTTGAAACCGCCCGCCCCAATGCCCACTTTGAAGGAGAAGCTCTCTTGGTGCATGGTGCTCTTGGTTTCGGTTTTGCTGACTTCAATGGATTGTGAGATAAACCCGGAGTTGCCGTAGTAGACCCCGCTCCAGGTGCCGTTGTAAATGAGCAAATCGTTGCCGCTTTCATAGCGCCCGCGGGCCTGGCTTTCAGTCAGGTAGGTGAACGGGTCGCCTTGCGTATGGGTCAAAATGCCGCTGTCTCTAATGGGTGGTAGCACGTCCTTGTAGTCAGCGTGTGAGGCGTACTTGGCCACTATTGCATCATATTCGTCCACCGTCATGACCACGACGGACGGTGTATATGGCAGTGACAGCTGGAATTCCTGTGTTTCGGTGGCGCCGTAGGGGTCAGCGGGATTGGGATAGGTCATATCATAGGTGTAAACCGCGGTTGGTACCGAGTAAAGCACCACGCTGTCCTCGTATCCCTTTGTTTTGTACTCAATGGTGTGCGTGATGGAGGAGTCTTTCTGGGTGGTCCAGGTGGTGGTGTGCTTGTATTCGAATTCCATCTCAATGGAGAACAAGGGTGCACCGAACACTGTCGACTCGTGTTCATAGCCAAAGTACACACCAGCACTAAAACTGCCGGACTGGGTGGAAGAACCCCCGGTGCCCTTGTAGGTGCCCCAACCGGTCTCACTGGTGTCGAAGTAGTGCTCGGAGCCGGGTGAGTTGGCCAGGTCGGCGTGAAGGGGGGCGCCAGCCAAGACGGCCAAGATCTTGGGGTCGGAGTAGACCACCTCTTGGCTCTTGTAGCGCAGGGCGACCGAATCGTTGTCGGTGTCCGGGGTGGCCATGAGAAGGCTAGAGCGGTGGTGCCGGGTGGGATTGGCTGGGTCATTATTGAGACTGCGCACCGGCACGGCCCACTGCCAGCAATAGTCCTCATCTGAGCAGGCAGAGAAAAATGGCTCCTGCTTTAGTACAAGACCACGGGTCGGTAGGATGTCGGGCCCGTCATTATTTAGCCTCACCCGAGTGTAGGACAACACAATTTCGTCCAGGAAATCATTGTCTAGATCGGTCGCCACAATGCCGTATTCGAAATACGCATTGGTGCCATTATTGCGCATCTCTGCAACTATGGGCGAGGTAGCCGAATCATAAACCTGGAGCACACCTCGATCCATCACGCCGTTTCTGATTTCCCAAATCAGCCCATGGTAATAGAGCTTGTCAGCAAACCCTGGTCCCGATGACACGGCCACGGCATCGGCCCGCACATGCGGATAGACTTGGTCACGCTCAATCACTTGCGTTTTGTCGGCAAACTTGAGGGCTTCTTCAGTAAACGTGTTTGTGTCAGGATTGAAATGATAGCGGCTCATGTAGATGGTGCTCTTCACAAAACGGTTGCCGGTGTGCTGGTAGTAGGCCCTAACCGCCATCAGGCACTTTTGCCCCGAGGCGTCGAAGTCGCCAAAAACCAGGCTCGGTACGCCCAGCACGGACTGGGCGGCGGCGAGGTTTGTCACCGTGAAAAGCGACCCAGTGCCGCGCGAACCGAGATACACCGACAGCGAGTAGGCGAAGGTGCCGTATTGGTCCCCGACATTGGTGAAGTTGCCGTTGGCAAAGGCCAGGGCTAGATCATCGATACCATCAAAGTTGATGTCGCCTACCACCATGGAGACCTTGTTGGGCATGACGTTGCCGGCACTGCCTAAGGAAACGTTGTGGGTGGCGATTAGACCCCATCCGGCAGGGTTCAGCCAGGCTGTCGAGGCACCTGCGTACCGGTAGACCTCCACCCTGGGTTGATTCGGATCCGGCACATAGACCGCCACCTCGTCAAACCCATCGCCATTGAAGTCACCGGTGACAACCTGCATGTAGTTGTGCAGCAGTGCCGAGTCGTAAAAGCCAAAGGTGTTCGAAGCGCCATCGTCGCGGTCTTTGACGGCGTCATACCGCAGGTACCCGCCGTCCAGTTCGTAGCTGTTACCGATGGGCCCCTTGTAAAGTTCAATCACGTCTGAAGGATTGGTCTGTTCACCGGTCAAGGGGTCAATGAAGAACATGAAGAGACCGGCCTCAGGGCGGTCGGCCGAACTGACCGAGTCGCGGATAGTGTTGGCCCCCAACGCCACGATCATCTTCTTATTGGGCTGGCTGGTGCCCTGGTAGGTGAACAGGCCTGGGGCAGTGGCATAGGCGTCGTACTTTTGCCCAGGGGTGGGAGAGTACTGCGCCGGACCAGTGAATGCCATGGCGCTTTCGTGGCCATAGAGGTTGTAGGCGCGCGGAATGGCATCATTGCGCACTTGGGCGGGGTCATCAACCCCCACAAACAGTTCGCTGACCGTCTTGAAAACGAAGTTGTTCTTGCCGTAAGGCGTACGCGAGCTACTGTATCCCCCAGGAACGGCCTTGTTGTTGAAACCAAAGTCTGTGAAGAAGCCGTCACCTTCTGCGGCAAATGACACAGCTGGCGCCAGTGCCGCAAAAAGTGGGACCGCTAACACCGTTGCCAGCAGTATTGCCGTTGGCTTCTTTGCCGAGGTCTTCATGGTATTCGCTCCTTGGGGCGCAGTGGTCTGGGTCAATCGGGCTGGCCGCCCACCTTGGCGGCTCGTTGCACGTCCGGCTCTCCAGGTAACTGGTGTTTTGCCCCAGGCCCCTAGTCAAATAGTCCGCCGGCCAACCGATTGCGCGCCAGAGTAACACTCACCACACAAAGGTGCCGGAGAGTCGCCAAATTGGGACCACAGGTAGCCTAAATGGGACCAACCGGCTGCCTAAAGCAATAGCCTTCGCCTCTGGACGTCTCGATCGACAGCCCGCTATTCGCCAACCCCAGTTTTTGACGCAACCGGTAGACGACGTTCTTGATGGAATGGTCATCTCCGGCCATAGGCAGCTTCCAAACTGCTTCGTAGAGCTGCTGCGCTGTCAGCGGTGTGCCCTCATTGACAACCAGCATAAACAGTACCGAGAACTCTTTTGGCGCCAAGTTGATGTCCTTGCCGTACAAATATGCCCGGTCTGCCACAGGATCCAATCTGAGCGGCCCGGTCACGATTTCACGGCCAGGGTCATTGTGGTGCATCGCCTCACGCCTGAGAAAAGCCCCGACCCGGGCACACAATTCATCGAGGTCAAACGGTTTGGTGATGTAATCATCGCCTCCGGCTCTAAGGCCGGCCAGTCTCTGATCCTTCGTGCCCAAAGCCGTGACCAGTAAGACCGGTGCCGTGCTGGCGGCCCGGATCTCTTCGATGAAGTCAAGGCCGTTGCCGTCCGGTAACAGAATGTCGAGCACAATGGCGTTAGGGGGCGTTCTGCGAACTTGGGAGCGGGCGGTGGCAAGGTCTGGCGCGGGCAAAACTGAGTAGCCAGATTCGACCAGCGTCCGGCCGATGGCGCGAAGCAGGCGCTGGTTGTCTTCGACCACCAGGACAGTTGCTTTCGAACTAGGCATTGGCGCTCTGCTCCGCCACCGGCAGGTCAAACCTTGCGGTAGTTCCCCCGGTGGGCCTGTTTTCGATACTGATGTTCCCGCCGTGGGAGACAATCACTTTCTGACAGATGTCAAGACCAATCCCGGCGCCACCGCCATCGGTCACACCACGTTCAAAAACGCGCGGCAACAACTCCGGCTCAATCCCCTGGCCTGTGTCGTCAATAGTCACCGTGATGCTGCCTTGTTCCAGGCGGGCCGTCAGCGCCACCTCGCCACCGTGAGTGTGAGCGTTGGCATTAGACAACAGATTGAGAACAACCTGGGTGATTTCGTCGGCACTGGCGTGCACTGGCGGCAGATCTGCCGCCACGTCCAGCCGTAGCTCGTTGTTGTTCCGCTTCATCATTGGGGCAAATAACCGCCCAGCCTGATTCAGCAGCCCGCCAAGCTCAAGGCTGGCTCTGCGACTGGCATCTCCGTGGCCCCGGTACAGCTCGAGCAACCCCGAAGTCAGGCTGGCTAGCCGCTCGGCTTCGTCTTGCAGAATGCTCAGATCATCGGTGGTTTGCGGGTCTGCCTCCAGCCGGCGCAGATCCTTAGCTGCCAGTTGAGCGTAGGAGGACATGACGGCCAACGGTGTCCTGATCTCATGGGCCAGGTCCGTCATCAAATCCCGCTCGAAACGCCTCATCCGGTCTAACTCGGCGTTCTCAGTGGCCAACCGGCGCTCAGCCTCTTTGGCCACGGCGACCTCCCGCTGGGTGCCCAAGAACAGCGCTGTCATCTGGAACAAGGTGAACGCCACGAACGTGTAATCGGCCACCGGTCCGGGCAACAAACGGAACGACACGGAGACCAAGTTGTAGAAAAGAGTGTCAGTGATGAGGCCAACCAGCACAATACCCAGCCCAAAGACAATCACCCGCTGTTCGGTGTTGGGTTTCCGCAGTTTCATTGCCAGCCTGGTAATGATATAGACCGCCGCCAATAGCGCAATGGCTTCCAAATAAAGGATTGTCTGCGACATGAGAATAGTGCTGGCAACCAAATAGAACGTTCCAGACACCGCCGCAACTGCATAGACCGAAACCCTGTACGCCTTCTGCAGTACACCAGGGAACAGCTGGTGATATGTCAACGTCACCAGCAGAAGTGTCGCCGGAATCGTCAGGTACTCGATGCGGAAAGCCAAAGTCCATGACAGCCATGGCACTGCAGTCAGCAGGATTTTTGTCCCGGTGCAGCCAACCCGCAGGGCCCAAATCAGGCACAGGAGCGCAATCCACAGGTTCGCCCGGTAGGTCGGCAAGGTCAGGAACATCAGTACGTGAACAATGAACAACAGGATCAGAAAACCCATGACAATCGCCGATGAGGCGACGAAGGTCTCCATTTGACGGTTGGTGCGATCATCCACATCGATTTGCCAACCAACGTGGCTGGAACTGTCTTGGTGGGCATAGTTCGAGGTCTGCACAACAATCTCGATCACACCGTCGATGGGTTGCGCTGTGAAATAGAAGAGTCGTTCACCCAACTGGGCCGTGTCTTTGGACACAGATGGTTCGCCGGCACTGCCTAAGAACTGACCGTTGACATAGACCCGAGCACCGTAGTCGGGGGACACTCGGTTTATGGCGTAATTGCCTGGGTGGGCAAGTATCCTCACGCGGGACGTTAGGTAATCAGTGCCGGCAGGTATGGCGCCAACAACAACGTTCTTAGAGGCGGCAAATTGCTCTGGTGTCAGCAATTCGTTTGGGACGTACTCAACATCACCCAGAAGAACGGCCCCGTTGGCCTCGAAGTCGATACTTCGCACGTCCCAAACCCCGTCGCTTGACTCGATGTCTTCCAACACCAGCAGGGACTTCAGATGCCACAGCGAAAAGCATGTCAACAAGATCAGCGGCAGGATCACCGCCAGGACCAACTTGTCACTTTTTAGGTCTGGAACCCTCACGCGCGCCCTTTCAACTGATCTGAGTCGCCCAAGGCCCGGACAATGCTGCCCAGTGGATCTCAGCCAAAATCAGAGTTGGCGGCGTCTGGAACAAGGTTCGTTTCCTAACTGTCCTGAGGCGGGTCCCAGCCATAGACGATACGGGACCGCGGTCGGATTCGGCAGGGCCGGCATCGGGCAAGGCCAGCCAACGCGGCCAAACCTAGGCGGCCGCTTTTGCCCCATCGCCGGCCTGCAGGCGTTCGGCCCGCTCCTCCGCTGCCACCAACTCGGCTGGTTCGGGCGCCTCACCGGGCCGGCGGTAACCGTGGAAATCAGATAGCGGCAGTTTGGCCAGCGGCACGCGGGCGGCGTTCAGCACAGCCAACAGGTCGATCACCTCTTGGGCAATGGCGCCGGCCAGCGCCGGCAACATGCCCGCCACCGCGAAACCCATGCCGATAACCGAAAGAGCCATACCACCCAGCACTGACTGCAGCGCGATGCGCCGGGCGCGGCGAGAGATATGCAGCAGCTCATCCACACCATCTAGGGCCGTGTCTAGCACCACCGCGCCGGCGGCCTCAGCCGTGGCGTCGGATTCCTGACCAAAGGCGATGCCAACCGTGGCCGCGGTCATGGCCGGCGCGTCGTTGATACCATCGCCCACAAACACCGTCACGCCCTTGGCCGTGGCTTCGCGGACCAGTTCAAGCTTCTTTTCGGGTGTGCAACGAGAGTGGATCTCATCGATACCAAGCTCCTTGGCCACCCATTCGGCCTCAGTTGGTGCATCGCCGGAGATCATCACGGTATTGGCGGCACCGTGTAACCCACCGAGGTGTTCAACGAAACTGCGAGCGCCCAGCCGCGGCACGTCGCGGAAACGGAAGGTGGCGGCGTGCTGACCGTCAACCAGCATGACGCATTCCATACCGGCCTGGACCGGTGGCACCTTGGCGGCGGCCGCCTCATCCAGCATCGAAATGGCTCGCGCGCGCGAGGTCACGACCACCTCGTGGCCCGCCACCTGGCCGGTCAGTCCAACCCCGGCCCGGTCAGAAACAGCCACTGGCCTGGAAGCCAGCCTCAGCTCAGGGGCGCGGTCCTTGGCCGCCAGGACCAGCGAGCCGGCCAGCGGGTGATTGGAAAAGGCCTCCATCCCGGCTGCCAGCGCCAGCAGTTTGGCTTCGCTGTCTTGGCCGGGATTTGGGTCAAGTGACGCACTGGATTGCTCGGTGACCAGGCTGTTAGCTGGGACGGCGGCCGGCCCGGGCGCAATCTCGACTAGCTCAGGCCGCCCGTAGGTCAGAGTGCCGGTTTTGTCGAAGAAAATGGTCTCGGCCGTGGGCAGGGTCTCTAGGACGCCCGGATCGCGCACAATGACGCCGGCCTTGGCGGAAAGCGAAATGGCGCCAATAATCGCCACCGGCACGCCAATTAGCAGCGGGCAAGGGGTCGCGATGACGATCACATCCAGGAAACGATTCGGGCTGCCGGACCAAATCCAGCCGGCCACGCCAAAGGCCAGGGCGACCGGGGTGTAGATAGTGCCGAGTTTGTCAGCCAGACGCCTGACCCGCGGGCGTTTGGTCTCAGCTTCTTGCAGTACACCCATGATCTGGGCATACCTTGAGTCTTGGGCCAGCTTGGTGGCCCTGATGGTTAGCGCAGTCTCGCCGTTGACCGCCCCGGAGATGACGGGAGAGCCAGGGCCCTTGGCGATGAAATACGGTTCGCCGGTGAGGTAGGACTCCTGCATTTGGCCGTCGCCGTCCGTCACTTCGCCGTCTACGGGGGCCAGCTCGTGCGGCAGGATGACCAGGATGTCGCCAACTTCGACCCGGTCGACCGGGATGTCCTCGGGTTGATCAGATTCCGGTGTCACTCTGTGCGCAATAGTTGGCGCTTTCTTGGCCAGCGCATCAAGCACAGCCGAGGCCCTGGTGGTGCAGGCCTGTTCTAGGGCTTCGCCGCCTGAGAGCATCAGCACTATGATCGCGCTGACCAGCCATTCCTGCATCAAGGCGGCGGCGATAATGGCGATGGCCGCCAGTATGTCGGCACCGGGGTCCTTCTCCAGCAGCGACTTGAAGATGTTGATCAGCATGAACGCCCCGCCCACGGCGATCACTAGCCACAGCGGCAGGGTCATGGCCCATTTCGGTAGTTCAGTCAGATGCAGAAGCAGGTAGGCGGCGATGGCCACCACAGTGGCGCCAGCCACAGCGCCTTCGCGTGAGGTGACAAAGCTCTTGATGCTGGTGTTAGCCACGGCGGTCAGCCTAGAGGGGCAAATGTGCCAGAAGCTAGCAAGCTAAGGCTTAGCTAACCGGGCGCGGCGGACCCCCGCATCGAAGGGTTTTGGTTCAACCGCGCCGCGCCTGCCCCTCCTTGACCCCGCCCAATCCCGCCAGTTCGCTCTGAGCGAACGCCGGTATCAAATCGGCCCCCGTAGCGTTGATTTGTTCGGTTGCCTAACAAATAGGCAGCCGTGGAACTGAAGTCACTATCAATCATGGGAGGCAGGACGTGGCCAAGACACACCGCAGGACCAAGATCATGCTGGCGGCGGTGGCCGCAAGCACGTTTGGCTTGACCATTTTACCCGCCGCGCTGGGCAGTGCGACCGATGCCGGTGGCCTGAGCGCAGCCTGGAGTCCCAACGCGGCAGCCGTGGCTGGTGACCACAGCGCGATGGGCCAGGCCATCCCTCATGGCCGATGGCGGCCGGTCCAGCTTCCAACTGACGGCACCTTCGCCATGGACTACGCCGTCTCACCAGTTGCGCCAGCCACGATCAGCTGGCCAACACCGACAACTAATCAGGGCCGCTGATGATCTCCTCCTTGCTCACAGCAGCGGCCAAAACGGCGCCGAAGGCACAGACGCTGCGGCGCCACCGCCGGGACGATTTACGGGGGTAGTTCGTTTCGGCCAGGCCGCGGTTGGCCGTCCTCGGGGGTGGACGGCTTTCCGTGGCCTTACCTTTGCCTCCAGTAGCACCGTCCTGGCGCCAACTCTTCTCCGGTCGAGACCGGCAATTGCCGGTAGACCCGGCCATCAGCCCGCCGGCTCATGATCAGGGCAGCTTCGATCCACCCGGCCCGGCCAGCCACCGGCTTCCCGTACACCGACTTGATCGATTCGATGACTCCCGCCAAGCGACTTGATCGATTCGATGACTCCCGCCAAGCGACTTGATCGATTCGATGATTCCCGCCAAGCGACTTGAACGATTGAACCACACCGGCCAATCGACCTGAACACCTCGATGGCTCCCGCCAAGCGACTTGAACGTTTGAATCACACCGGCCAATCGACCTGAACACCTTGATGACTTCCG
>WQXJ01000046.1 GCA_009784895.1 Micrococcales bacterium
TAATAGTGGGAGCCATTAGCCAACACATCACCAGTACCCGGTGAACTCTGCTGAACCGTGAAATACGACTTAGTAGGATCAACCGCATTCAACGTGTACTTCAAATACTTCTGATGCGCCACAGTCGTCATTTCGGTGCCTATGGAGGCCCTAACCACGAAACCTTCACCTTCCGACGGGAAGATCGAAGCCGCATTGACTAGGGCCACACCATCGGCACCCGAGTTGGCGCAAATCGTTGGGACTGCACCATTCAACCCAGGCGCACCAGCCGAACCATCATCCCAACGCGGACCCTTCGCGTTTGGCCCCGGAGTTGGATGAGCGTACATCAAATTGAAGCACACATTCACATTAGGAAGCAGGTTGTCGTACTCGTCCACGACCGTGACACGAGCCCAACCAAGATCATAACCATCAGCCGCGCTCGTCGAATCCTTAGTCTCCAACGAATTCAGCGTATTAGGAATGTGTGGGACATCTGGCCGGAACCGCACCTTGTCATTGCTTCCGGCTGTGGCGCTTTCCGCCGGCGACTTGTAAGTCGACGTGACGGTGACCGTGAATATGTCAGCTAAGTTGGTCCAGACTCGCTTGGTGTAGGTGCCGGTGGTACCTGCCACCTTGGTCCAAGGGCCCGAGGCGACCGTGGCCGCCACGCCGGTGGCATTCTTTGCCTCAGCCGTCAGGGCGTCTAGCTGATCCTGAGGCAAGTCCATCAGGGCGCCGTCTTGGTCACGCACGTAAACCGTGATGATACCGGTGTCGGTACCCCCGACCAATACCGAGTTAGCAGGCGTCACAGGGGTGCCCGGAACCGGTGACACCTCAAAGGTTGACTTGGTCCAATCCGGGGTGTCCTGGAAGGCGGCATCTTGCGTCTGCGTCAGCATCCAGCCCAGAGGCGGGCCGCCAACCCAAGCCGCCAGGGTTTGGGTGTAGTTACCGGGGGCCACACCGTAAACCTCGCAGGTGTAGATACCCGAGGTAGCGGTTGTTTGAACACAATTCTTGTACTCGATGTTCGCCAAACCGGTCGTTGGATGGGTTTCAATGCTCAACTTGGCTGGCCCGGTCAAGGCATCGGTGATTGGCCTGTCCTTAGGATCAACCAACTTCACTGTGGCCGTGTAGTACGAATCTGGATTGTTCGACCGCTTGGGGCCGGCATCAAGCGTGAAGGTGGACTTGTCCACATCAGGCGGTTCTGCGCCAAACGAGGCCGGCTGGGTCGGTGTCAAAAGAGTCCGCGTGGCCGTAGGTCCGTAGTAGAAGCTCAGCACGTAGTCGCGAATCTCAGTAGAGGTGACGTCGATGGTGTAGGTGCCCTCCGTAGTCTGCGTCGGGACCGTGCCAATGCTGGCACCGGGAAGGTTGGCGTTGGCTGAGTACTTGTTTAGCGGCGGGGTGGCGCTGTACCAATCTGACACTGGGTTGCCGGTCTGGTCACGTAGGACAACAGTGACCTTGTAGCAGTCAGTGCCGTCGGCATAGACCCTGGGATGGAGTGTACTGATGGCCTCACAAGGCGCGATCGAGATGTCCCAGTCGAACAGTGGGCCAGAAACGAAGTGGGCAATGTCGTTCTCTTCCCCTGCTGGCCCCTCAAGAACGACGAGCTTCCAGTCTCCCCAGCTCGGGTCCAAGACCCAAACTTCGATCAGGTAGTCGCCGCGGGTATCGCTTGAGACCGTGGCAGTGTAGACGCCAACACCAGTCTCAGTGAACTCGCTGAGGACGAGCGGACTGAAAGTTGGCCCAGTGGCCATGAGCCAGTCAGCCTTGCCGCCAACCGGCAGGTCGTCGTCGTCCCTCAGCCAAACTGTGATAGTCCCAGTCGAGGTGCCGTCCGCGACGATGGGGGCTTTTTGAACCTTGTAGGTCGAGTTGACGACGGAAATGACGCCCGTCTCAAAGGTCACGGTTTGCGGCGATTTTTGGTTGGCCGGCAAAGAAGCAGGGGTCCCGACATGATTATTGCTGTCCTGGGCATACTTGGCCGAAACCTCATAGCTACCGTTCGGCGGCCCTGCTGTCACCTCTGTCGTGGCGATACCAGCGGCCGAGGTGTTTTGGCTGGTAATGCTGAGGCTGGCGCCACCGCCCGGAGGCGTTGACGCGTCGGCAACTGAGAAGTTGATGGTAGCACCGGAAATTGGGTTATTGCCACCCTCGTCCATCACCGTAACGGTCACGGTGTAGGCATCGGAGTTGTTTGGTCGCAGAGGCGGTCCAACCGGAGTAATGACCATCGTGGTCTTGTTCTTGCCAGGCACGTCGGCAACGTCGAAGGAGGCTTCCTTGGTGGCGATTTCGTCCCAGGTGCTGCCGCCCATGAAATAGGAGGCCTTGATTTGCCTGATGTCGCTGCCATCTTGTGAACCATAAATCGAATAGATCCTGATGTTGTAAACGCCATCGACGCATAGTCCGCCAACTAGAGGCGCGACGCAGGTTAGTTGCGTCGGGTTGGAGTCATAGGGCGATGTCGGGGCAGATGGGAAGGGCCAGAACCTGGCACCGTCCGGGCGCAGTGGCGAGGCGGTTACATCTGAGAGCATCACCGGACCACCTGGTCCAGCGGCGTTCTTGATTGTGATGCCATAGGAGGCGTAAAGGGTTACCTCGCCCACGTAGAAGCCCCAGCTGCTCGATGCCGCAGAGAATCCCCAGTCGGCAAAGGGCTTGGGCGTCTTGTCAATGATGTCGAACTTGGAGACGTAGGGACACCTGACCGGATCCGGGTCACCCGGAAGGCAGATGGGAACGTCGATGCCGAAAGTGGCGGGCCGCGGACCCAATTCGACCGTGGTGCCACCCCTTGTCCAGATGGCCTTGACCTGCAGAATTCCGTCGACCGTGGATGTAATCACCAAGTCGTAGTCGCCAGAACCCGCAACGGTTTCAGTTGGAGTGATTGTGACACCGGACGTGACGGGAGAGCCGTCTTTGGTCACGGTGAAGGAAATGTTGCCGGTCTCGCCGGAAATAATGTTGTCATTGCAGTCGCGCAGCTTGAGTAGGCCAGTGCGTGACCCACCGACATTGACTGTGCCGGTGTTGTCAATGGTGAAGTTCTCGTCCGGGGACGGGTCGCAGACGGGGCCGGCCACGAAGGTGGCGTCCTGGGTGCCCATTTGAGTGCCGTCGACTTCCAGCTTGACCTTCAAAGTGCCGGCTTTCTTGGAGCTAATCGTAAAGGTGTAGGTGCCAAGAGTGCTGGTTTCGGTTGGGCCAGTGATGGTGTAGTCGGTAGCCAGGAGCGCGCCGCCGCCATCGAGCGTGACAGTGAATGTGAAGTCGGTGGAAACCATGCCGGTAATGGGGTTGGCTTCAAGATCAGCAAGCTTGATAGTACCCAGGCGGGTATCACTATTGTTGGCGATCTTTTCACCGGTGTTGTCGATGGTGTACGTCGACGTGCACTTCGGATCCGAACCTGGCTCGCAGATGTCGCCCGCAGTGAAAGTGGCAGGCCTGGTGCCCAGATCGCGTGTCGTCCCATCCTTGGACCAGGTGGCCTCAATGTCAAAGGTTCCGTCAACGGTTGAAGTGACCACGAGGTCGTAGTTGCCCGGCGAGGTGGCGTTCTCGGTTGCCACAACGGTGACACCAGAAGTAACGGGTGCCCCACCCTTTGTCACGGTGAACGTGATGTTCGAGGCTTCACCCCCACGGGGGTTGTTGCCGCAGTCGAGCAGTTTGATCAGGCCGGTGCGAGAGTCTCCGACATAGACTGTGCCGGTGTTGTTAATGGTGTAGTTCTCGGACGGGAACGGAGTACAGGGCGGGCCGGGATTGAAGGTGGCGTCCTTGATGCCCATGACCTTGGTGCCGGTGCCATCGGGAACCTCCAGTTTGACCTGCAGGGTGCCGGCAACCTTGGAGTTGATGGTGAAGGTGTAGCGGCCGGGCTGGGTGGGCGATTCCGTTGGGCCAGCGATGGAGTAGTCGACGTCACGAGTCAGCTCTCTGGTACCGGCCAGAACGGTCCAGGTGAAGTCAGAGCTTGGCTGAGAGACCCAGTTACCGGCGTCGTCCGAAAGCTGGATGGTGCCGGTGCGATCCTGGGAGTGATCCGACAGGTCCATCACGACTTCCCTGGTGCCGGTGTTGTCGATGTCATAGGCCGAGGCGCAGGGCGGCGGGTCGCCAGGAGTACAGATCGGGCCGGCGCCGAAGACCAGCGCTGCTGGATGCCGTCGCTCGGGCCTGTCGGTCCCCTTATTATCGGCAGCGGACCCATCATTTGGACCAAAGTTTGTCGCGGTGCCACCAATCACGAAGGCTGCTGTGACGGTATAGGTGCCCGCAACAGTTGCTGTGACTTCTAGGCTGCACGTGCCGGCAGCCCCGGTGAAGCAGGTGGCCGTTTGGGTGCCATCAGCGAAGGTTGCGCCGGTGGCAGTGGCTCCAGAACCGGCTACCGGGGCAAGCGTCATCCTGATGGATTGGTACGGCAAGGGCACACTGTCACCGGGTGGTGGATCCGGGAAGAATGCCATGGGATGGGCCTCGATGGTGTAGGTATTGGTTGCGCCGCCGCCAACCTTGATCTCCCTGGAACCAGGCGTAGGCGAAGTGACAATGTATGACTCCGTCGGGTCGGGCGGGGGAACGTAAGTAAAGAAGCAACTAAGTGAGGCTTGCTGCCGAACCTCGCTGGCCGGAATTGTCAGCGAGGTGCCGCCGGCCGGGAAGATAACGTCAATGCGGGTGCCGTCTGCCCTTTGGCAGTAGGTGTGTTCCGTAAGGAGGTAGTCGTCCTCAACCAAGAGACGCCAATTGGTCGGAATCGAAGAATGCCCAATGGTGATGGCCTGATTGGTGCTTTCAAAAGCGTGGGCTTGGTTAGACGGCTGGAAGGTCGAGGCCGGGTTTGTCGTAATGCTGTCGGTGGCCGATGACGGAGCCGTCGGGGACACATTTGTGAGGGTATAGCTAAAGGAAGCCGGCCTATTTGTCAGCGTCCTGGCAAAGAGTTTGATGGTGCCGTTGGCCACGGCCATGCGATAGTCTTCAACCTCACCAGCTTGGACCCACGGTGTGGTATTCCAGTCAAAGCCGGCAGTCGGCTTATCCATAGTAATGGTGTCCCAATTGAGGCCGGCCCGAGCCCGGGCAAAGACATGCTGCAGGCCACTGATACCGGCCGTGGTGCCGACCTGGTAGCCGTAGTGGTAAATGTAGCCATTGACGTCCGGAACCGAGGCAGCAGCCGGGAAAGTCTGTGCCGCGGTGAAAGTACCGGTGGGCTGGCCACTGGAGAGCAGCGACAACCAAACTTTGGCGTTGGCTGTCGAGGCGTTGGCGCCGGAAACCTGGATGCGGAAGTCATACATGCCGCCAACGGCCAGAATCTGGTCCTGTGCCGAGACCCAGGCGGTGTCAGGCGCACCAGAATCCCTGACCTGAAGGCCGTTATCAGTGGCGTGGGCAGCGGCGGCGGGGTCATTGATGCCGTTGTCGTAGGCTCCAGGTGTGTCGCCAAGGAAAAGCTCACCTTGGGAGGTCCTTTGGAAGGACAGTGGGCCGTTTTGCGCCCGGGTGGTGGGGAAGGAGTAGGTGGTGCCGCCAACGTTGCCGTTAGGTGCGTCACCGTAGGAACCGTAGATGGAGAGACCGAAATCTGCCACAGACAGTTGCTCCGAGGTAGTCGAAGTCACCTTCGTAACAACCAACGCACCAGTGTCAGTGAACACATCAGTTGCGCTTAGTTGCCTCGAAGGATCAATCCCGTCAGTCCGGGCGCCCAGACACGGACCCTCATAACCTGCACTCGTGGCTTGGCCCAAACACCTTGGCGTCACGACGTTGGCAGTACCGCGCTGAGGATCACCATTGATGTCGATAAAGCTGGAATAACCACCGGCATAAGTCTGCCTGGCGTTATAGCCATCAATCCTGGGCTGCTTCACCCGGACATACCAATCAACATTATTTGTCTGATCAATGATGAAGTTGTACTCACCCAAACCATCGGTCTGAGTCTCCGAGACCGGTCCGGTCTGCCCTTGCTTGTACAGCTCGACCGTCATATTAGGCAGAACCGGGTCACCAGCATCCTTGACGCCATTACCGTTGAGGTCGTTGAAGATGGTGCCGCGAATAGTGCCAGCAGTCTGAGCTGAAGCCAAGTCACGGAAATCCTCGACACTCCACGGAGTTGTCGTCATTTGCTTGGTCAACGGGTTCATCACTACAAGGCTGCCGGGGTTCCGGGCGTAAATCAGACCATCGTGGAAAGCCATACCCCAATAGGTGACCGCACCAATCCCGTTATTCCACTGCAAGACCTTCTGGAAATACCAATCGGTGCCGTGCGCTCCAGGCTTGACCTTGATTAGATACCTGTAGGCGCCGTTCGAGGCCAGCAGATAGGCGTTACCTTCGGCGTCCAAGGCCATATCGGAACCAATGGTGAAGTTGTAGGTGTAGAGGTTGTTGAGCGCCAACCGGTCGTCGTCGGTCGCTGGCCGCAGAGCCGTGGCCCGCCGGCACTCGGCCCTGAGGTTGGCGTTCTGAACCCAAGGCTTGCAGATCTGCATCTGAGCCGTACCCGGAGTCCCCGTCCGGTTGTTGTTGACATAGTTGCCCTCACCAGGAGAGAAGTACAACTCACCGGTGCCCTGGAAAGCCTCGCCGCCAGACCAATAGTTGTAGCCGCTACCAGTGTTCCAGTCGACGAAGAACTCCCTGCCCACAGGGTCATTCGGCACGACCTTGTGAACCGAGACGGCCTGACCACCGCCAGCTCCGGTGGTTCCTCCCCAGGCCCAGAGGTAGCCAACTAACCGGCCAGTGAAGTTGCCGCCAGAGTCGCGCTCGGGCCCAATCGCCATAGTGGTGGGCGCAAAGCCGTTGGAGAAGCTGGAGCCGGTCCAGGCAACTTGGGTGTAGCCGGCGTCAGTCAGGTTAGTGGCCTTGGGGTTCTTGATCACAAAACCAGTGGTGTTGAAAGCGCTATATAACCAGTCCTGGTTGAACTGGGTGGCGCCTTGCCAAAGCGTCGTGTTCCAGCTCATCGTGCTGTTGGCGGCACTGGCAGCCTGCTGCCCCATCCAGGATTGAGCCACGCTCAACCCCCCTAGACCTATCGCCGCAGCAACCAACAAGGTCACAGGCCTCACCAGACGGCCAAAACGACGCCGAACGTCGGATGAGACTGAGGAACCGGATGTCGAGTTCATGTTCATGAGTGCTTCCTTGACTTCGATGGGGCGGCAATAACGCCAGGGTTGGTGGCTAGTAGTGACAAACGGACGCGGGCAGGGCGCCCGGCTGTGAGTGCTTTAGGGGCCTGGTAGTGGCAGGCCGGGTGGGGAGAAATGGTTGAAAACAAAATGCGGACAGGCAAAACGGATCGACGTAGCTCCTCCTTTGAGCAACGCCGAACTGATTCGGTTGTCGAGGCCAGGGGTCCCTCGCGCATCTTATTCTCCGTTTTCATTGCCATCAGGGGCGACGGCACAGGGTTAAAACTATCGATAATTCGGCCAATAGGTGCGCAGACATGGGTGGTAGTACGCAGTTGAATTCTTGCCAGTATTTTTGCTGGTGGGAGGTCTTGGGCAGGCACAAGGCATTTTGCGCCAGCACCAGGCCTAACCTGCTGCCTGTAACGAGAAATACCAACCATCACGTCCTTCAACTTTCGCTCCACTTGGCCAATGTGACACCGGTCACATGCCCGGCAGAGGCAGCTTCCGGCATGTAGAAGAGAGGCCCTTACCGGCAGGGCATGACGCGGGTGTCGCGGCTTTGCGCATTTCTACGCAGGCAGTAATACTTGAAGTGCTGTGACGCGCCTCACAGCGGCCGGGTTGGCGCCGGCCGTCAAGTCCACGCCCCGTGCCGCCGCCCGGGTCTGAAGGCTAAACATCCGGTGGGGTGCCGCCTTTTTGACGACACCCCACCGGGCTAGTTTTTGACAATGCTGTCTAGGCGGCTTGGCCATCCTGCTGGCGCCGGCGCCGGGCGGCCAGAATGAGCCACCAGCCGGCCAGCAACGCCAGCAAGGCCACGGCGGCCAGCTTCATGACATCAGTGCCGGTGAACGGCAGGGCCTTGGCCGGTGGAGCCGGCCGGTCGATGACCTGGAACTGGGCGCTGACCGTGCCAGAATCTGGCCCGGTCATAACAATTGAATGCGTGCCCAGGTCAGTGCCTTGCGGAATAGTGAAGGTCCAAGTCACCTTGCCGTTGGCATCTGCCACCTTTGAGCCCAGCTTCAACGGGTTGGACTGCATTTCTGCCTCAACCGTTTCGCCGGGTTGGAAGTTGATGCCGCTGGCCACCTGCTGCTCGCCAACGTAACGGGTCGGGTGAACCAGCGCCACCGCCGGCAGGCCAATGCGCCACTGCTTGTCAGTGGTGTTACCGGCCGGGTCGGTCGCGGTGATGGTGACCATAGTGCCTTCAGCCAGCTTCTGGCTGAGTTTGCAGGACCAGCGGCCGTTGAGGTCGACCACGGCAGTGCAAAGCACTTTGCCGCCCTTGTCAGTCACGGTGATGGTGTCACCGGCATCGCCCTCGCCGTTGATGACAGTGCCATCAGACGGCTCGGGCTTCAAGCTGGGCCCGGTGGCCTTGACCGTAATGGGGGCTTGGACCGAGGTGAAGGTGTGGTTGGCGATCTCCTCTGCCGTCCGGTGGACGGTCAAATCAAGATACTCAAGGTTATGGGCCACCGCATAAAGCGAGGTGCCATGTTCCAAGGCCGCCTCGAAGGTGCAGGACCACTTGCCCTGGGCGTCCGATGTCGCAGTGCAAAGCGGCGTATCAGAACCCGTGGCGTAGACCTCAACACGGTGGTTTGGTAGGGCCGTGCCACTGAGCTTGCCCGCACTAGCCATGGCCGTATCGAAGACCGGGGCCGGCGGGGTAGGCACGAACTTGACCGTCACCGTCTTAGTGGCGGCGGCACCGTCAATGGCGAAGCCGAAGACAACATCACCGGTCACCTCCGAGGAAACCTTGATGGTGTATGTGCCGTCATGGTTGTTGGTGGCAACACCGCCATCGTGGACCATTACACCGGTGGTGGCGGTACTGACCGTGACCACGGAATCCGGATTGGCCAGCTGGAAGCCAAAGGCATCAAGCAGCGTCACCGTCAAAGTGGCCTGGTCGAGCGCACCGCGGGCGGTCGTGTCCAGACGGTTGGCCTCAACAAAGCCACGGTTGGTGGCGATAGTCGAAGTCGAGGTGCTGGCATCACCAGCCACGAAGACCAACGTCACTTGGGCGGCCGGTTTGGTGATGTTGTACCAGGTGCCGTTGACGTTGACCTGAACCGGG
The DNA here is from genome assembly GCA_009784895.1 of Micrococcales bacterium. Taxonomy (NCBI): domain Bacteria; kingdom Bacillati; phylum Actinomycetota; class Actinomycetes; order Micrococcales; species Micrococcales bacterium. Next base: position 9,301 of record WQXJ01000046.1, read on the forward strand.
AAGCTGTAGGTGCCGGGCTTAGTCGACTTGACATGGAAAGTGAAGTCACCCCAGACCGGGTTTTGCGGGCTGCCGGTCGCGAACGGTGCGCTTTCCACAGTGGAAAGCTCCGGCACACCAGTCAAGTTCAACCGAACCGCCGCCCCGTCAACGAGAAGCTCTGAAGCCGACTTCACCGTCACGGTGACGGCATAAGAATCAGCCGTGTTGGCGCTGACCTTGGTGGCCGCATCGCTTGGGTTGGGGCTAACCGCCCAGTTTGACTTGGACGGATCAGCCGCACCAGCGGTGAAGCCAATTTCCCTAGAATCGCCCGGACCGTTGAAGGTCTCACCTGTGCCGGTGGTGGCTTTGACCTCAAAGGTGCCGGGCTCATCTGACCGGATGTCAGCCCAAATGAGACCCGGGATGTATTCACCGTCTTGGGTACACCAAGCCGGAGTCGTAGCCACTGGCACCAGCGGGCAGCTTCTCAACGTGATCGTCTTGGCGGTCTTGTCATCCCCGAACCACGGACCGGGCACATCGGATGAACCCTGAGACACCTCGATGGTTACCTCAACATCTGGCACCGGGTTGCCGTGGGAATCGGTCAGGATCAGCTTGACTTCATGCGAGCGCTCGCCGTCAGCCAAAGTCAACGACGAAGAGGTGTCGAAGAGCGAATCCTCCACCGACAAGGCACCGTGGGTGACCTCCACTTCGACTTCCGAACCAATCTGCTCGCCGTCGAATTCAGCCTTACCTTCCCAAGTACCGGCCTCATCAGTGTCGAACCTAACCGTGGCGGTGCCATCGTCACCAATGGTGGTGGTGATGGTTTCGGTCGAATCGCCGTTGGTGAATTCGAGCGTGACCTCACGGCCGCCCTCGTCAGTCACCGGGTTGTCGAACTCATCGACCAACGTAACCTTGACGACAAAGCCGTCATCGTCATCGGCCGTCTTGGAATCAGGCCCAATCACTTCAACCTTTGACCGGCTGCGGTCAACCGGACCGGCCACAAAGGTGGCCTTGGCCGGCGAGTCTGTTTCGACATCGGTCGAACCAACCCGAGCCGTCACGTCGTAAACCGCCGCCTTGGTCGAAACCAAAACCAGCTCGGCTACGCCGTCACTGTTAGCGGTGACAACGCGGGGGGCCGGACCGGTCACAGTGGTGTTGGCCACTGTGGTGTTGGCCGGCACCTGGAACTCAACTTGGGCACCAGCCACCGGGTTGTTGTTGGCGTCACGGATGAAGGCCGTGATGACCTGAGTGTTGACACCGTTGGCCGTGGCCTTGACGGTGGGCGAAACCAAATATGAGGCCTTGCCGTCAACCGAACCAGCGCAGAAGGCGACCTCAGCCGGGCTACCAGAAAGGTTGGCAGTGCCGAGTTGCGCCAAAACATTGAAGGTTCCAACCGAGGTTGAGGTTAAGGTGACCACAACCTGACCGCTGGCGTTGGTCAAATACGGACCAGCTGGGCTAACGGTGACCTGGCTGGCGGCGGTAATGCCGACACCAGAGCTGGGCACCAGCAAGTTGCCAGAGTCCCGCAAGGTGACAGTACCGGTCCACGTATCAGTGCCGTTAGCCACGACACAAGCACCTGGACCTGTGGCCGTGCCCTTGGCCACCGCCAAGGTCGACGTATCGGCATCAGGTGCGTCCGGGCCAAACTCGAGCTGGGCCGGTGCGGCCGGCGGCGTCACCGCAGAATCGTTGGGCAAGGTGGCGCGCAGCAGAACGGTTTCCGCCCGCATGTCGCTCAACTCCACCCGGGCCAAGCCGGCGGCCGAGGTGACCACGTCGGTGGTGCTGCCAGGCGCGACAGCGGCCGGATAAAGAATCTGGCCGGTGCCACTTGGCTGCATCCGGACCGTCACTCCGCTAACCGCGTTACCGTATTGGTCTGTCACCAGAACCTCGGCATAGTGCCTGGCCGTGCCGTTGTTGAGAACCCGTCCGGCTGAACCGGTCAGTTCGGCACTGGCTGGAGCGCCAGCCTTGAAGGCGGCCGGTTGCGGGCTGCCGTTGATAGTGCCGGTGGCCACCGTGGCGCTGACCGAGTACATCCCGGCCTTGAATTCACCAAAGTTGATAATGGCAAGGCCGGCGTCCGTGCGCACGGTCTTGGTGCCGAAGTAACTTGGGTCGGTGTTCAGCGTCCACTTCAGGACCACATTAACCTGGGCGTCAGCCCGGTCAATCAGGTTGCCACTGGCGTCACGGATGGTCACCCGAGCAATGTGCTGCTCATCGCCAACCGTCATGACTTGACCCAAGGTGTCCAAAACCAGGGACGAGCGAGTCGGGTCAACCGTGACATCGGAGACAAACCTGGCCGGGGCCGGCGAACCGGTCTGAATGGCAGTAGTGCCAACCGCGGCCGTGACGTTGTAAGTGCCGGCCGTGTTCGAAACCAGGGTCAGCGCGGCCACGCCCAGATTGGCGCCGGAACTGCCGGTGGCCACAGTGCAAACGGCACCGCCTCCACCGCTCACACTGGCGGCTTCAGCACAGTTCTTAGCCGAAGTGTTGGCCGGAACCGCGAAACGGACCTGAGCCCCACCAATCAGGTTGCCAGCCCCTTCGACACCGTAGGCATCACGCAGCGTGGCCCGGATGACCTGGGTTTCGGTGCCGTTGGCCACCGCCGGGCTGGCCGGCGCGGTCAAACGGGAATTGGCTTGGTCAAATGGACCCGGTGCGAAGGTGATCGTAGCCTCGTAAAGGCCCGAACCAACGGCCGGGGTAGCCACTGAGTCGCCACCGATCTTGACCGTGACCTTGAAGTCACCGGCCACAGTGGAACGAATAGTGGCCGTGCCGGTGCCGCCGCTGTTGGAAACCACCGTGTAAGGCGCACCGATCGGTCCCAAAGGTGTAACCGTGATGACGGCCGACCCAAGATAGACCGGGTTGCCGTCAATGTTGCGCAGATTGACAATGACCGTGTACGAGTCGGAGCCATTGGCCACAACCTTGGTCGCGTCGGGGTTGGAAGCCGTCCTGGCCACCGCCCACCACGACTTGGTGGCGTCCGGCGCATCATCGGTGAAGGCGACCTTCTTGGCCTGGTCTGACCAATAAGTGGTGTTGCCTATGACCATTGAGGCCTTGACGTCATAGCCGGTCAGGTCGACATCTGGCGAAGCGAAGTAGGAATAGGCCAGCGCCTGGGCCACGCCGGTGCTGCTTGAGGCGCCGGCTTTGGTCGACGGCCCGGACATGGCGTTATCCCAAAGCGGGCCGTTATCAATACCCGAGCCGGCCTGGTCCCACATCAGATGGAAGTTGATCGACTGGCCTTGGATCGGGTTGCCGTACTTGTCTTGGACAGTGACGCGAGCCCAACGCGACTGGGTGCCATTGGCCCTGGCCGCACCGGATTCTGTGACCAACGAATCGACTGTCCGTTGCGGATCAACGTCGCCGTGGACAAACTGGGCCGTCTTGGGCGACCCGGAGACCTCCGGGCCGGTGCCGGTATCACCCAGATAAGCCCTAACGAAAACGGTGCCAGCCACAGTTGAGGCGAAGTTGCAGGTCGCCACGCCATTGGCGTTCGAAGTTGCGACGCAGCTCGAAGCCGCCAAACCGACCGGATTGAAGGAGAAGAAGACCTTCTGGCCGCTTACCAAGTTGCGGCTAGTGTCCCTAACCACTACCTGAGCCGTGTGGGTTTGAATGTTGTCGGCAATGCGCGTGCCAGTGGTAGTGATCGACAAGCTCGACTCGATGGCGTTGCCGACATCTGCGGTCCACCAAACGCGGGCCTCAGTGTTGGTTCGCACAACCGGACCGGCCTCTGTTGGGGCCGAGGCTTGACGCACGTTGACGATGTAGTCAGTCGAACCGGCCGCCCTGGCCCTGATGGCAAAGCCCTCGTCCTGACTGGCCGAAGAGGTGGATGAAACCACGGTCAAGGTGGCGATACCACCAGTGGTCAGCCTGGTGACCGTGGCCGGGCCGGGCCTGTCTGCCTCGGTGCCAACGCCACGGACGGTGACGTTTTGCGGAACCACAAACTGGACGGCGGTGCCGTTTTCAACCGGGTAGCCGCCAGAGTCGTTGGCCCGGACTTGGACCACTTGGTCGGTGCCAACCAACTGCGAGGTGCCGGGCTCAACCAGCCACGACCGCATTGGGTCGACGGCGCCAGCCGTGAAGGTGATGGTGGCCATGGCCTGCGGGTGAACAATATCCGCCCACACATTACCGGTCAAAAGCACCTGTACTGGGAACTGGAAAGTACCAGGCGCAGAAGACTTGACATGGAACCGGAACACACCCCACTCACCAGCCAACGGAGCACCAGTCATATTCGGATTAGTTTCAACCACCGTCAAAGGCGAGTTAGCCGCAGCCGAAAGATCTAGCTGAACACTAGCCCCATCAACCTTGATATTAGCGGCCGAACGAACCTCAACCGCCACCTCCCAAGTATCATCAGTACCAGCCACCACCCTGTCCGGCTCAGTATTAGTCGAAGTCCTAGACACCGTCCAAGACGACTTATCCGGATCCACTTCACCAGCCGTAAACGCGATAGTCCGCGATGTATTCGCATCCGGAATCCGGTTACCGGCTGAAGAAGCCGTCACCACGAAACTACCCGGCTCTTCCGAACGAATCTCAGCCGTCACCATACCCGGATAGTAGATCCCACCTTGAGTACACCAAGCCGGCGCACCAGTCGGATTCACCGGGCAAGTCACCAAATCAATGTAATTGTTAGCGTTCTTAGCCCCAAACCACGGACCATCAACATCCGCACTCCCCTGCGTCACCATCAACCGCACCGGCACACCAGGCACCGGGTTATCGTTCTGATCCCGCACCACCACAGTCGCAGTATGGAAATGCTCCGCCGCCCCAGTAGCCAAAACCGGGTTAGTCGAAGTAGTCAACGTCGAATTAGTCCAAACCGCTGGACCAGCCTTGAACACAACCTGACGGGCACTACCAGTGGCATAAGAGATCACCTGTGAAGCCGCCACACCACGCACATCATAAGTACCAGCCGTAGCATCAGTGAAACAGATCAAAGCCACACCATCATCAGTCTTCAACCCAGCCTGACGCCACGTCCCAGTCGTGTTCTGGGCCCGCCACTCGACATAAACCATGATCTGATGGGCCGGATTATCAATCACGTTACCCGAATCATCGCGAATAATAATCTCACCGCAATGATCCTGCTCACCAGCCACCATTTCACCGGTAGTAGTGATACGCAGTGTCGAAGTATCCGGACTAACATCCGGGCCAGGCCGGAACCTAGCTGTCGCCGGCGACCCAGTCGTGATCTGCGGGCCACCTTGACCAATCGTCGCCGTGACCTCATAGTCACCAGCCGTAGACGAAACCAAGAAGACCTCAGCCACACCATCCAGGGCCGTACCGTAACTACCAGTACTAACAGGGAACGTAGCTGGTCCGGGAACATCTGCGCCACCAGCACCAACACCCTTAGCCGTGACATCACGTGGGATAGTGAAGAAGACCGGCTGGTCGGAGACCAGGTTGCCAGCCGTATTCAGACCATAGTCATCACGGATCTCAGCAGTGACCTTCTGCGTATCGCTGCCATTCGCAATAGACCAGTTCAGTTCACCCGGATCAGTCAGCTTCGAGTTACGGACCACACCTGGGCCGTTGACAAACTCGATGTCACGGCTGGTCACCTGGGCTGTCGGTGAATTCAAACCGATCTCAGACCCACCAACCAACACCCGGACAGCCCAAATACCCTTCACCGTCGAAGTGATGGTCTTAGTGGCCACACCGGCAGTGTTAGACGTGAAGTTAGTGCCACCGCTAGCTGCCGGCTGGCTGCCAGTAGGCCAGGTCACCGACGGGTCAGCCGTCAACGACAACTGGGCTGAACCACCGTTAACCACATTGTTATTCGAATCACGTAGATACACAGTCACCTTGTATTCGTCGCCACCGTTAGCCAACACCGGGCCAGACGGCGGCTCAGTCTGGGTCACCTCGAACCATGAATACTTCGAGTCAACACCAACCCTAGAGAACTTCAAATAATGCTTCTGGTTAGGCGGATTAGTATCCGTCCAAATGAAGTGACCCGGCGTATCTTCATAGCGGCCCTGAACCTCAAAGCCGTCCGTAGCACCCGAATCCCACATCGACACGGCCTCAACCTCAACCACACCCTGGCCATTAGACGTGCCACACACCACAGTTGGCCCATCAACCGCCGGGCTAGTCACACCAGTAGTCACCCAACGTGGACCATTAGTCGCACCAGTGCCATAGGCGTACATAAACACGAAACAAACGTTGGAGATGCCACTCTTGGTATTGCCATACTGGTCTTGGACCGTAATCTTGGCCCAACCAGTGTCCTTACCGTCGTTTAGTGAAGCACCGTCCTTGGTCTCCAAAGAATTAAGCGTCTTGTCCCAATCGGTGTCGTCAGGCGCGAAAAGCAAGGTGCGGTTGGTTTGCCAAGGCACATCTGCAGGCGTGGTCGCAGCAGACGAAACCGCGACGGTGTACTCCCCAGCCTGGGTGGCCATGACGGTGGCGGTGTAGACGCCAAGCGCCGTTCGGGTCCAATTCCCAATGGTGGCGCTGCCGCCACCGGCCCTATCAGCCCGGGCGCTTAGGGCCAACAAATCTGCGTCGGTCAGATCAACTGGTTGA
>WQXJ01000047.1 GCA_009784895.1 Micrococcales bacterium
AGCTCTTACAGACTTGAACATGCAGGTCCGGGTGAACTTTAACGTTCACCCAAACCGGCCGGTCATAGGTTGGGGGCAGTGGCAGGAGGACAGGTTTTTCTTCACTGTTGAACACTTCTAACGCTGACATAAGGGTCATTATCGGCTGTGTTGCCATCCTACCCTGACCTGCGTCGCTGCTGCCGGGCTTGGGTGATGTTGGGCTTTGGGCGTATTGGGAACCGAGACTGCAATGGGGGCAGGCGCCTTGGTCCCGGGGACGGGCACAGGTGGTGGCCGAACGCCCAACTTGGTTGGCAGATTGCCCGCTAGTTTTGACACATGGCGAAGGGCTGGCGCGTTTTGGACTGCACCGCGGCTCGCGGTGCTATTGATGCCGACCGGGGGTTGATCACTATTGCCACCGCCGACGGCCAAGTGGACCGTGTGCCGGTCGATGACCTCGCGATCCTTCTACTTGGCACCGGGTTCACTATCACAAGCGGGGCGATGCACCGTCTTGCCGGCTACGACGCAGTCGTGGTCTTGTGCGACTGGGCCGGGAATCCCAAGTCGGTGATGACGCCTTGGTCAAGTCACTCACGCATAGCTCAGCGGCAGATCGCCCAGGCGGGTTTGAGCCCCGCCGACAGAGCCGAGACATGGGGCCGGTTGGTGCGGGCAAAGATAGTGGGTCAAGCCGCCACGCTTGGGACCACCAAACCCCGTTTTGCTTCCAGGTTGGAGGGAATGGCTCAGGACGTCAGACCTGGCGACCCGAACAACACTGAAGGCGCAGCGGCCCGCTTCTATTGGAGCCACTTGTGGGCCAAGGACTTCCGGCGTGACACTGACGGCGGTGACCGAATCAACGCTCTCCTCAACTACGGTTACGGCATCCTGCGGGGGCATGGCATCCGAGCAGTGCTTGGCGCTGGACTGATCGGCGCAGTCGGCGTGGCCCATTCGCACCGGGCCAACCCTTTCAACCTGGTTGCCGACCTAATGGAACCGTTCCGACCGGCAATTGACTTTGCTGTGGTCCATCTGCCACCGTATTCGTCGCTAAAGAAGGTGGAGACAAAGGCCCTGCTGGCGGAGGCGTGTTTCAATGCGTTCACCCCCGGTGGGCCTTCCGTAGCGGCCGAGTTCGAAAGCTTAGCCCAGAGGTTCGGGCGGTTTGCCGAAGGTGAGGCCGATCAGCTAGACGTCACGGCCTGGCGGCCAAATGTCTAAGCCAAGTGGCCGCTGGATCTTGGTAACCCATGACCTACCAGTCCGCTCCAAGTCGCAACGACACGCCGCCATCAGCTTTGCTCGCTGGCTGATTGAGATTGGCTACACCCCGATCCATAGGACTGCGTCTATTCGCTACGTGCCGACAATCACGGCGATTCGCACGGAATTCGCCAGAATCGACCGTGCCGTCCCCTCAAGGGGCACAGTCACCGTAATGGAGCTAGCCAATGCCGCCCATTCGAGGTCGCTGCGCTACGTTGACGGCCAACTGCATTCCCCGCCAGCGCCGCCCCCGTTGTTGACGGTTTACGGCGACCCGGACGGATCCAATTCCCTCTAAACGACGAGACCGACCGGCGAACCCCAGGGGCCGCCGCCCAATTGGTTCAGTCGCTGGTCTATCGACTTGTTTCACAACCTAGAGTAGACTTACCCGGTGACCAAGCGGAGGGACATCGAGCGGCGGATCAACGCCGTTGCCAAGGCTAGGGGTTGGGCCGTGCGAACGGTCGAAGGCGGCAGCCACACGAAAGTCCAGCTAGGACGGCACACAATTGTTCTTCCACGGCACCGGGAAGTTCAAGAACAACTCGGACGCGCGATCCTGCGCAGACTCGATCAAATCGAATTGGAGGATCAATGAACCTGACGGCAAAGTGCTATCGAGGGGAAGGTTGGTGGGGAATCGAGATTGTTGAGTTGCCCAACGTATTCTCCCAAGCTCGGCGACTGGACCAGGTCGAGGCAATGGCCCGTGAGGCCGCCGCCATGTACACCGGGAACAGCACGGCCAGCTTCAGTGTCACCGTCGCGCCACAGCTCAGTTCCGAGGACGCGACTGCGATCGCCACCGCAAGTGAGCGCAAGCGAGCCGCCCTGGTTGCCAACCGATCGGCGGCCGAGGCGAACAGGCTGGCGGCCCGCAGGCTCGCGGACCAGGGAATGACCGTTAGGGATGTGGGCACATTGCTTGGCGTGTCCTATCAGCGTGCCCAGAAACTGCTGGCCGCATAAGCACCGTCTCAGCCTCGACTGGACACCGGCCCAGTTCCCACCACCCACCAGATGCACACCTGCGGCGAATCCGGCAACGGTGACAGCGCTGATGACCATCTCATCGGGCAAGTAGTCGACCGGGATCCACCTACGAAGCACAAGGATGTTGGTATCCAACAGCCCTTCAGTGGGTTCAGAGGGCGTAAGAGTCACCCACGTCCAGATCCAGGCCGGCAACGATGTCGGCGGCCAAGGCCTCCAGCAGCGAGACTCCTGGCTGTCCCGCCGAAGGCGGTCAAGAATTCGGTATAGCGAACACAGTACGCAAAATCTGCTATTCTGTTCGGTATAGCGAACAAATTGGGGGTGGCAGTGATCAGGAGAACGCTCTACCTCGAGCGGGTGCTGAGTTGGGTGGATGCGCCTGTGGTAAAGGTGCTGCGTGGGGTGCGCCGTTGCGGCAAGTCAGTGCTGTTGGAGCAGGTCAAGCAGGAGTTGGTGGAATCCGGCGTCCCAAAGAGCCGAATTCTGCTGTTGAACTTCGAGTCCATGTCAAACGACCACCTGACCACCCACACGGCGCTCTACAAGCACGTCATGGCCTGGGCTGGCGCGGTGGCAAGCCGTGTCCATGTACTCCTCGACGAGGTTCAGTTGGTCGACTCTTGGGAGCGGGCCGTTAACTCCTTGCGGGTTGATTTGGACTGCAACATAGTCATCACTGGGTCGAATGCCTGGCTGCTCTCAACCGAGCTGTCGACGCTCCTGACCGGGCGGTATCTGGAACTTGACGTGTACCCATTGTCCTTCGCCGAGCACCTCGACTTTGTCCAAGCAGACCAGCCCGGAACGGCCAACGACACAGCGGCAGCCTTCGACCAGTACCTGCGCGCCGGCGGGATGCCTGGCGTCCACGCGATGCCCGACGCATCGGCTGCGCTGGTCTACCTGCGCGACGTGTGCGACGGCATTGTCCTCAAGGACATTGTTGCCAGGCACAAGCTGCGCGATGTGGATCTGCTGCAACGGCTCCTAACCTTCCTCATGGATGCCTTGGGGCAGACCGTGTCTGCGAAGAGCATTTCGGCGTTCCTCAAGAGCCAGCGCCGAAGCTTGGGGGCTGAGACTGTCTACAACTACTTGCATGCTGCAACCGAGGCCTGCCTGATCTACAGGGCTGATCGCTACGACATAAAGGGCAAGCGCAACCTGGAGACCCTGGAGAAGTATTTCCTGGCTGACCACGGGTTTGCCCACGCCTGCCTGGGCTACCGCCCTGACGAGATGGCCGGGATCCTTGAGAACATCGTCTACCTGGAACTGTTGCGTCGTGGCTACAGTGTTCGGATTGGCAAGCAGGGAGTAGCCGAGGTCGATTTCGTTGCCGACCGGCAAAACACGCGCTTGTACGTCCAAGTCGCCTATCTGCTGGCCGATTCAACGGTCGTTGAACGGGAATTCACCCCGTTGAGCACGATTTCCGACAACCACCGCAAGGTGGTTTTGTCACTTGACGCTCCTCCAGCCTCTTCTCGTGACGGCATTGAGCGGATCTACCTGCCCGATTTCCTGCTAGCCAGAGACTGGTAGGTGCCTGCCAGACTGACCTTTTTTCTACACAGGAAACCCGTTACGCCGTGCTGCTTTGCCAGACGAACCCGGCGCCTTGTGCCTCTACCAACACCAGGGTGCAGCAGAAGAACTGTGGCCAGCGGCGGTCGCCAGCACCACCATTCCCCTAGGGTGGTGGCCGTGGCGGAGTTGCTTTACCGGCTGGGCCTGTGGTGCGCGCGGCGGGCTCGGACGGTCATTGTGGCGTGGGCGGTTGTGTTAGCGGTGATGGCAGCCGGGTTTGCGTTCGGCTACTCCGGTCTAGTGACCGCCTTCGAAATCCCAGAAACTCCCTCGGCCAGGGTGGTCAGCCAGCTCGAAAAGGGCCTACCAGACTTCGCCGGAGCCTCCGGCAGCATTGTCTTTCGAACCGAAGATGGATCAGCGCTGAGCGATGCCCAACGAGAAGCCATCGCCGCGATCGCCGCAGACCTGGAGTCTTTCACCGACGTCGCCTCGGTGGTCGACCCGTTCGCCGCAGAGCAACAGCGCACCGCTGTGCTTGACCAGCTGGCCGGGGCAGGCAACGACACTGGCGGATTGCCAAACCTGACAGACCTCCAGCCAGAACTACTTCAGCAAATGGCCCAGATGGTCGCCCTGGCCAGCTCCATCCGCATGGTCTCAGAGGACGGTGCCGCCGCCACAGTCCAAGTTTCTTTCACCAAGCTCCGCCTTGACCTGCCCCCCTCCTCAAAGAAGGCAGTCGTCGACTATGTTCAGGCTCATCCCGTTGACGGCGTCGAAGTCGGCATGTCAGCCGAGATCGCCCAACAAACGCCAACGGTCTTTGGCATAAACGAGGTCATCGGCCTGTTGATAGCGCTGATGGTGTTGGGCATCTTGCTGCGCAGCGCCTTAGCCGCCTCACTGCCGCTGGTCTCAGCCTTGACCGGCGTTGGAGTCGCCATCCTTGGCTCACTGGCGTTTTCCGGCCAAATCACCATGACCGTCTTCACCCCAGCATTGGGCGCCATGCTGGGCCTGGCCGTGGGCATCGACTACTCGCTGTTCATTGTCAACCGGCATAGGCGCCAGCTGCGAGCCGGCATGGACCGGCGCGAGTCGATTGGCCTGGCCAATGGCACCTCTGGCAACGCCGTTGTCTTCGCGGGGTCAACCGTCATGGTCGCCTTGCTGGCCCTGAACGTGGTTCGAATCTCGATCCTGTCGGTGATGGGCTCCATCGCCGCCATCTCGGTCGCGGTCGCCGTGGTTGTCGGCGTCACCTTGACCCCGGCCCTGCTCGAGGTGGTCGGGTTGCGGGTGTTGACGAAAAAGGAACGCCAGGCGGTCGACAGCCATGCGCCAGCGCCGGCACGGGGCAAAGTCAAAGAGATTGCCCGATGGCGCGCGGTTGCGACCGTAGTCATCGCGGTCCCGGCCCTGCTCGCCATCGCGATCCCATCAATGTCGATGCGGATGGGACTGCCTGATGGCTCGGCCGAGCCGCTCGACTCCCTGGCCCACCGGGGCTACGCCATCACCCAGGAGGAGTTTGGCCCGGGCGCCAACTCGCCGCTTTTGGTGATCGCCCCACTACCCGGCCAGCTCAACCCGCTGACCAGACAGTCGGTCCAGGTCGACGTAGCCAAGGCCATCGGCGCGGTTGACGGTGTGGACGGAGTCGCGCCGGTTGGTTTCAGCCAAGATGGCTCCTTCGCCGCCTTCCAGGTCCAGCCGGCTGGTGGACCGGACTCAGACTTGACCAAGAGTGTGGTTCGACAGCTGCGTGACCTGGCGCCCCTGGAGGAGGGCTCGACCCTGGGCGTGGCCGGACAGGCGGCCATCAACATTGACCTTTCACAGAAGCTGCGAGATGTCTTGGTGCCCTATCTGGTGATCGTGGTGGGCCTGTCGCTGATCATCATGCTGATTGTTTTCAGGTCATTGCTGGTCCCGCTGATCGCAACGGGTGGCTTTGTGCTGTCGCTCCTGGCGGCGTACGGGGCGGTCGTGGCGATCTTCCAGTGGGGCTGGCTGCCGTGGCTGTCCGGCGCCCAGATTCCTGGCCCAATCCTCAACTTCCTGCCAATCATGATGGCCGGCATCTTGTTTGGGCTGGCCATGGACTACCAGCTCTTCATCGCCACTGGCATGCGCGAGGCCTATGCTCACGGCCGGCCGGCCCGGCTGGCTGTGGTGCAAGGGTTGGGCGCCGGCCGCGCCGTGGTCAGCGCGGCGGGGCTGATCATGGCCTCGGTCTTTGGTGGCTTTGCCTTTTCGCATTCGGTCATGATCCGTCCGGTTGCCTTTGCCTTGGCGGTTGGCGTGTTGCTTGACGCCTTCGTGGTGCGGCTGACTCTGATGCCGGCGCTGATGCACCTGATCGGAACCAAAGCCTGGTGGCTGCCGAGCTGGCTCGACCGGATCCTGCCAAACGTCGATGTCGAGGGCACCAAGTTGGAGCGCGCCCACGAGGTGGCCCACCGAGTGTGAAGATCTACGCCGTACTTGACCTCTGGTTCCTGCTACTCCGGTGACGGCGGCTTCCCAGCCATTACTTGGCGGGCCAAGGCCGCCGCCTACCAGCCTGACGGCGACGGGTGGCAACTGGTCGACGCCGGCGGCTCCGAACTCGCCACCCTGACCATGGACGGGGCGCCCCGACTGACCCAACCATGGCCGACTTTTACCGTCATCTACCGGAAATCACCGACGAGGCGAGGTCTTTCTGGCGGAGCCCGCCCCGCTGGCGTATCAGTGAAAACCTTTACCTGGCCGGCTTGAGGAAGATGTCAAGCCAGCGTTCAACTTGGTCGAGTGTGGACGCGTCGACCCGACGGTCGGCGCGACTGATCCGGGATCTAGAAATGGTCCGCGGCTGCTCTGTGACAATCCACGAAGGCTCCCGCAAGACCCCGGCAGGATTCACGGCTACGTGGTTGGGCCAGCCTCGGTCAACTGTCGTGATAGGCAAGATGATCACGAGGTCCGTCACCAGGCTGAGGTAGTCGTCGCTGGACACCACCAGCACTGGACGATGTCCGGCGTATTCCTTGCCCAAGACAGGGTCGAGCTCGGCCCATGCCACCATCCCTTGCGCCAACCCCCCGGCAGTGCTCATTGGCCGTCCTTGAGCGAAGCCGCCTCCCAGACATCAGACTCGGCTCGCCAGGAAGCCATCAGCTCTGGGGTTGTGGCCCCGATGGCCTGGCGCATGGCCTCGACCATTTGTTGGCGTTGTTCAAGGCGAAGGAGGTGGTCAATGAAGTCATTGATTGACCGATACGGCCGGGCGCCGGCCTTTAGCCGTCGATGTGTGGCCTGGGACACCTTTATGGTGGTCGCCGGGCTTGGTGTCGTTGTCGCCATACACTCAGTATACCCCGGGTATTCCTGCCGTCATACCTGGCGTCCGCGAGCGCCATCTGCCCTGCCCACCGGACTGCCGGGCTGAACCAGGCCGGCGATAAAGTGGTAGGGCTAAGTCACACCACCAACTCGATCTAAGGCGCGACCTGCCATGCAATTCATTTGCTACCCCAAATGCACAACCTGTCAAAAGGCGAAGCGGTGGTTGGAGGCCCAAGGCCTTGAATACCAGTACCGGGACATCAAGGAAGAGGCGCCAACTCACGATGAGCTGGTTGCCTGGCACCAGCTCAGCGGTCTGCCGATCCGACGCTGGTTTAACACCAACGGCGGGCTTTATCGCTCAATGGAGCTGAAGGACAAACTGCCCACAATGAGCCAGGAAGAACAGCTCAGACTGTTGGCCACCGACGGCATGTTGGTCAAGCGCCCACTGCTGGTTGATCAGGATTTGGTCCTGGTTGGCTTCAAACAAGCCGAATGGGAGGCCCACCTAGCGGGCTAGGGCAGAGGGCCTGCGAATCCTCGGCCTAGGCCTTGCGTATCCACGGCTTAGGCCTTGCGTATCCACGGTTTAGGGCCTGCGAATCCACGGCTTGGGCCTTGCGAATCCACGGTTTAGGATTTGCGAATCCACGGGCAGATGGCACAGTCCAGGCTTGAAACAACTCCTGACCAGGCACGCCGGGCCAGTGGCAAGTGACGATCTCTCCTGCATGCCCGGCCTGATCATCGAGGGGCTCGCCAAGTCGGCAAGAGCACACTGGCGCTGCAACTGGCCGCCTAAATCTGCTTGGCCTCAGCCAGGGCGAATTAGCTGGCCAGCCAGATGATCTCGCAGCTGCCGCCTGTCAGCTGCCGCTCGACCGGCTGGCCGGGATTGTTCTCAACACCGGCCAAACCGGCTATCGCTTTGCGGACAGGCTCTACGGCCTGCCAGTCAGCGCGCTATGGGAGCTGTGGGCGACCAACCGGCAGTCACGTGGGCGATAAGACTTAGGCCGATGTCGGAAGGCCAAGTCAGATGGCAGCCCAACCGCCGTCAACCGGCAAGGTGACGCCGTTGGTGTTGGCCGCCGCGACGTCATCGGCCAGCCAAGAGACGGCAATTTCCGGCCTGGGCCTTCAGGCCCATGGAGTTTGGGGTTCTAGGGCGGCGAGGTCCACCGTGGCAATTGGTAGTTGATCGAAATCTGCCGTGTTTGCCGTCAGGATTGTCCCGATCCCATGGGCCAGGGCGCAGGCGGCGATGTTGGAATCGTGCACGCGAACTCCTGAGAGCTTTGCAGAGCCCAGGATTGCGCGCAGTTTTGCCCAGGTCTTGAGCGTTTCCGGCAAGACCTCGACGGCCGTTTCGAATTCGTCAATGTTGGCCAGAGCCCGGTCCAGGGCTAGGCCAAGGCCATTTGCCGTCCTTGGCCGGGTGGCAACCGCCAGATACTCCCTCAGCACTTGCGTGCTGGTGTAGGTCCGCACTCCCTGACTGGGCCAGTCCTCCAGTGCGAACAAGGCATTGCGGCGCAGGGCTCTCGCCGAATCGGTTGCTGCCAAGAACACGTTCGTGTCCAGTAGTGCCCGTCCCAGTCTTGGCTCTGTCACCGACCCGCCTCGTAGATCTCGTCGCGGCTCCAGGTGGACTCGCCCATTGAGGCACCCACGGCCAGGCGGAGGTTCCTTCTCTTCGGCGGGGCCAGAGGCTGGGCCGCCGCCTGCTCCAACACATCAAGCAGTTCAGCTTGCAGTGACCGCCCTTGGGCGCTGGCCTTTTCGGCCAGCGCTCGCTTGGTTTCCGGTTTGACGTTACGAACAAGAATGTCCATCTGATAATGATATCACTATCATTGCCTTAGGGTCCGGCAGCCTCCTGGCGCGGAGCGCATCCGGGCAAGTTTGTAGGGCTCTGGCGTGGGATCAGTGGCAGGCCAATCACCACCACCTCCCCAGCCGCAGTGCCGCGACCAAACCCAGGCAAGCGGCACCGGGCAACCGGAATCCGGCCGCCCGTTGCCTCTTCGGACTGCTACATCTTTGTTGGCTTGTTGATCTCCGCGAAGAAGTCGTTGCCCTTGTTGTCCACCACAATGAAGGCGGGGAAGTCGACCACGTCGATCTTCCAGATCGCCTCCATGCCCAGCTCGGGATACTCGAGCACCTCGACCGACTTGATGCAGTCTTGCGCCAGCTGTGCGGCCGGGCCGCCAATCGAGCCAAGATAGAAGCCGCCGTGCTTGGCGCAGGCGTCAGTGACTTGCTGGCTGCGGTTACCCTTGGCCACCATCACCATCGAGCCGCCATTGGCCTGGAACAGATCGACATAAGAGTCCATTCGCCCGGCTGTAGTGGGCCCAAATGAACCAGAGGGCATGCCTTCAGGTGTCTTGGCTGGCCCGGCGTAGTAGACGGGATAGTCCTTGAAGTATTGAGGCAACCCTTCGCCGGCGTCGAGACGTTCCTTCAGCTTGGCGTGGGCAATGTCGCGCCCTACCACCAGCGTGCCGGTCAGCGACAGGCGCGTCTTGATCGGGTATTTGTCGAGCTCAGCCAGGACTTCCGGCATTGGCCGGCGCAGGTCAATGGCCACCGCTTCGGCGCCCTGAGGGCTGCCGACCAGTTCTTCGTGGCGGACCTCAGGCATGTACTGCGCCGGGTCGGTCTCCAGCTGCTCAATGAAGACCCCGTCGCGGGTGATCTTGCCCAAGCACTGGCGGTCGGCTGAACAAGACACTGACACCGCGATTGGCACCGAGGCGCCGTGGCGCGGTAGGCGAACCACACGCACGTCGTGGCAGTAGAACCGGCCACCAAATTGTGCGCCCAGACCCATTTTCTGGGTCATTTCCAACACCTGCTGTTCCATTTCCAGGTCACGGAAGCCGCGGCCGGAGGGATCACCGGTGGTGGGCAGCGTGTCCAAGTATTTGGCGGAGGCGTATTTGGCCGTCTTGAGCGCGAACTCGGCAGAGGTGCCGCCGATGACGACCGCCAAGTGGTAGGGCGGGCAGGCGGCCGTGCCTAAGGAGCGGATCTTCTCGTCCAAGAACCGCATCATCGAAGCCGGGTTTAGCACGGCCTTGGTTTCTTGGTACAGATAAGACTTGTTGGCCGAGCCACCGCCCTTGGCCATGAACAAGAACTTGTAGACCAGCTCGTGGCCCGGTGCGGTGTCGGCGTAGAGCTCGATCTGCGCCGGCAAATTGGTCTTGGTGTTGACCTCATCCCACATGTTCAACGGGGCGTTCATGGAATAGCGCAGGTTGTACTGGGTGTATGCGTTGAATACACCTTTCGACAGTGCCTTTTCGTCTGGCCCGTCCGTCAGAACTTGCTGGCCGCGCTTGCCCATGATTACCGCGGTGCCAGTGTCTTGGCACATTGGCAGGACGCCGGCTGAAGAGATGTTGGCGTTCATCAACAACACATGCGCCACAAACTGGTCGTTGGCGCTGGCCTCAGGATCTTGGACAATCTTGCGCAGCTGCGCCAAATGGGCCGGCCGCAGGTAGTGCGCAATGTCATGCATGGCCGTGGTCGCCAAGGTCTCAAGCGCCTCGGGTGCCACACTGAGAAACTCCCGGCCGTCCGGTCCCTTGACCACCTCAACGCCGTCAGTGGTCAAAAGACGATACGGCGTCTCGTCTTGGCCAATGGGCAGCATGTCTTCGTACAGGAAATCAGTCATTTTCCAACGCTCCTTGGTTGATCCTCAGCCAATCATGCCACGGCCAGCGAGTGGGGCCGGGTGCAAATTCGAAGGGATTTACACCGGTGCTCAGGCAGGGGCCGTCGAGGAGGCCGCTGCCCCAAGAAATGACGTCAAACCGATGGACTGTTGGCATGGCTCTTCGGCGTCCGCCGGCGCCTGGGCGCGGGAAAGCTACGGTGGTGTCCCGTGGCGAAGGGGGCGACCTGGTGGCACAATGGCCGGGTGCGTGTCCATAATTTTGCGGCTGGCCCGGCCATGCTGCCCACAGAAGTCCTTGAAATCGCCCAAGCCGAGCTAGTTGACTGGCAAGGTTCCGGCATGTCCGTCATGGAGGTGTCCCACCGGGGCAAAGCCTTTGTGGCCTGCGCCGCTGCGGCCGAGCAGTCCCTGCGTAACCTGCTTGGCGTGCCTGACAACTACCGGGTTCTCTTCCTTCAAGGTGGTGCCACCGCCCAGTTCTCCCTGGTCCCAATGAACATCACCAAACCCGGTGACACAGTGGCGTTCCTCCACACCGGCCAGTGGTCGGCCAAAGCCATCAAGTTTGCCAAGGCGCAGGAACTGAACGTCGAAGTGATTGCCGATGAGGCTGAGTCGAACTATTCGACCGTGCCAGCTGCCGGCTCCTACGACTTGCCCGCCAATGCGGCCTACCTCCACTACACCCCGAATGAAACCATTGGCGGCGTCGAGTTCGACTACATCCCCGAGACCGGCGACGTGCCCTTGGTGGCTGATATGTCCTCCACCATTGTCTCCCGCCCGCTTGACGTTAGCCGCTACGGCATCATCTACGCCGGCGCCCAAAAGAACCTGGGACCATCTGGCGTCACCGTTGTGATTGTGCGCGACGACCTGACCGGCAAGGCCCGGCCAAACACCCCAGGGGTCTTCGACTACGCCGCCCAGGCCGGCGCCGATTCGATGCTCAATACTCCGCCCACTTTTGCCGTCTACCTGCTAGGCCAGGTCCTTCAGTGGATCGAGCGCATTGGTGGGCTAACGGCCATGGCCCAGCGTAACCAGGCCAAAGCGGCGGCCCTGTACGCCGCCATCGACGGCTCCGAGTTCTACGCCAACCCGGTCGCCCTGAACGCCCGCAGTTGGATGAACGTGCCGTTCACCTTGGCTGATCCGGACCTCGATGCTGACTTCCTGAAAGAGGCTGAGGCCGCCGGCCTGACAAATCTCAAGGGCCACCGGTCGGTTGGTGGCATGCGGGCCAGCATCTACAACGCCATGCCGCAGGCCGGTATTGATGCGTTGATCGCCTTTATGGCTGATTTTGCCAACCGTCGCGGCTGAGGTACAAGGAGACAGCAACATGACCTTCCAGATCAAAACCCTAAACGCCATCAGCCCCATAGGCCTGGAGCGTTTCCCAGCCGAGAGCTACGAGGTTGGCACCGACCTGGCCGCGCCGGCCGCTTTGCTGTTGCGTTCGGCCAATCTGCACGATGTGCCTATCCCCGAATCCCTGCTGGCTGTGGCCCGGGCCGGGGCCGGCACCAACAACATCCCTATTCCGGACTATTCGGCTGTGGGCATCCCGGTTTTCAACACCCCAGGCGCTAACGCCAATGCCGTCAAGGAGTTGACCTTGGCCGGCATTTTGTTGGCCGCACGCAACATTATTGACGGAGCGGCTTTTGCCCACCGCCTGAGGGGCGACGCCAAGGAAATGAACGCCGCGGTCGAAAAGGGCAAGAAGCAATTCGCTGGCTGGGAACTGCCAGGCCGGGTGCTGTCAGTAGTTGGTCTGGGCGCCATTGGCGTCGAAGTGGCCAATTCGGCCTGCGCCCTGGGCATGACCGTTTTGGGCTACGACCCGGGTGTGACGGTGGAAAGTGCCTGGAAACTGTCGCCTCTAGTTGAACGGGTCACCAGCCCGGAGCAGGCCTACCAGCGAGCCGACATTGTGACCATGCATTTGCCGCTGACACCTGAAACCACCGGACTAGTTGGCGCCGAGCAGTTGGCTCAGATGCGGCCAACCACGGTGCTAATCAACTTCTCCCGCGGGCCAATTGTCGATGAAGCGGCCTTGGTGGCCGCGCTCGAGGCTGAGCAGCTGCGGGGCTACGTCTGCGACTTCCCCTCACCGGCACTAAACACCCGGCCCAAGGTTGTGACACTGCCGCATCTGGGTGCTTCAACAGCTGAGGCGGAAGAAAACTGCGCCCGGATGGCGGTCGACCAGCTGCGGGCCTATTTGGAGAACGGTGTTATCCGCAATTCGGTCAACTTCCCGGCTATCGACCTGCCGCGACGCGAGCAGACCAGTCGCCTGGCCATGGCCAACTCCAATGTGCCCAATATGGTGGGCCAGGTTTCGGCCCTGGTGGCCGGAGCCAACCTCAACATCGCCGACCTGCTCAACCGGTCAAAGGGCGAGTTGGCCTACACCTTGGTTGACGTTGAGGGTGAGATCCCTGATGCGCTTTTGGAGAAGATCAAGGCGATCGACGGGATGCTCTCAGCCCGAGTCCTTTAGTGGTCCACTTTCCATAGCCATCAATACCCGCGCGCCGGGGTCCGCCGCCTGGACCTCGGCGCGCGCATCTATTCGCCGTGGCCTTTGAAGCGGGGCGTGGCCGCCAACGAACCAGGCGCCGCCTGGGTGAGGGTACTGTTGCCGAAAATAGGGAACCACGCCAACGCGCCTGGGCGTTTTGCCCAGGCGCGTTGCGTCTGTTGTTGGGGCCCGGTCCCCGTCGAGGGGCCGGGCAGGTGGCGGTGACGCCCCTAGATCACGCCGTCACTTTGGCCGCCTCGAATTCGTTTTCCTCGGCTTGTTCGTGGTCTTTTGCCCGCTTGTACACCCGGTAGGCAATCACAGCCTGCGCCGCCAACAAGATGACATGAGTGATAGTCCACTGGTCGACCCATCCGATTGGCCGAGTCAGGTCCTGGGTCAGGGCAAAGATGACGATTCCTACCAGAGCCAGAAGCCCGGTAACGGTCATCCACTTCAGGCGGCGCTCATGCTCTTGGGAAGCCTCAGGCTGGTCAGGACTACCGTCTTGGCCATCGGACTCCTCTAAGCCGCGCTCCTGATTGTCTGGCTCATCCCAATAGCGGCGGGCCAGGGCCCAGGCTGCTACGGCCAGCGCCAGCAAAATGCTCAGCAATGACAGCAACAAGTTGGCCAACGCCCAGGTCTGGTGCTCGACTTGTGCTGACGGCTGCGCGGCTGGGGCCTTTGGTTGTACCAAGGTCTCAGGTGCAGTCTTGGGCAAGTAGGGGTCGAGCCCGCTGTGCCAGGCCGATTTCTTGGGCGGTTGAGCCGAGTCGGAGTACGGTCCGCCAGACGAGCCGTACCCGCCGGTGCTTCCTGATGACCGGTAGGAGTTTGACCCGTAGTAGTTAGACGCGTAGTAGCTTGGCCCAGTGCTTGGCGCCACGTTTGGTGCCGGCTGCGGTTTGATCGGGACCGGTTTGGGGTTGGGTATTGGACCAATGTCTGACCAAACGGCGTACAAAGTCACCGGACCGTGGATAGTGAACTTCGCGCCGGGGTTGTAGCCCGCATCGGCACCGGTGGCGGCCGGATTTGTCGACCATCCGACCCAGCGCATGTTTGGCGGCGGGGTCAAACCAGCACCGCTCAGCACCGTCACGCTGTAACCCGCCAGATAGGCCGAGTTCGGATCGATTATGCTGCCAGCGCCACCATTTGCGTGGTAGGCAATGTGATGCCGGTCGTTGTCAACCCAAACTGCATACAACGCCATCGGACCGGAGACAACAAAGCCGTTGCCGGGCGCGAAGGCCGGGTCGGGGCTGGTGGCGTCCTGGTCAGTAGACCAACCGGCGAAGTGCTTGCCCAGCGGCGGAATCAATCCCCCGCCACTTTGGGCTGTGGCCGGATCGCCGGCCAGGTAGGACCCGTTCGGGTCTACCACAGAGCCAACACCACCGTTGGCGCTGTAGCCAACTGCATGCCGATCCGGACCCAGTGGAGCATCGTCCGCCCAGACGGCGTACAAGGTGACCGGGTCGGTGATCCTGAAGGTCGCGCCTGGGGCATAGACCGGGTTGGGCGCGGCGGCGGCGGGATCATGTGACCAACCCACGAAATGCATGTCAGTTGGCGGAGTCAGGCCGGCATCGCTTTGGACAGTGGCCTTGGTGCCGGACAAATGTGGCGAGCTTGGGTCGACCACACTGCCGCTGCCGCCATTGGCGTCATAGATCACGCTGTGGCGCGGGTTCTCGGCCCAGATCGCATACATCGTCACCGGGCCAACTAGCTTGTGCACCTTGCCCGCGGCCAGGGCCGGGTCCGGGCTGGCGGCAGACGGGTTAGTTGACCATCCGGTGAAATACATGCCTGGCGGTGGGGTTAGACCAATGCCGTCGAGAATCGCCACCCAGCTGTCGCCTCGATGCGGCGAATTGGGATCGACCAAGGTGCCGCTGCCACCATTGGCGTCATAGAGCACCGGGTACCACTGGTCGACAGACCAGACGGCATAGAGCGTCAGGGTCGCCGTCATGGTGATAGTGTCGCCCGGCATGTAGCCGGTTTCTGGTTTGGCGGCGGCCGGGTTGGTGGTCCAGCCGGCAAAGTGCTTGCCCGATGGCGCCGTCACACCAGCAGCGTCGAGAACCGTCAGGGTGGTCCCGTCTAGGAACACCCCTGGTGGCGCGGGCGGGCTGCCCGTGCCGGCGCCTATTTCGTAGGTCAAGGTCCAGTAGACCAGGGTCACTGCGTTGGTGCCACCGTCACTGACGGTGATGGTCACACCGGTATCGACCCCGTCGAGCCAAATCTCGTAGTCGCCGGCCTCGACATCCTGAGTGTATGTTCCGTCATTCTGGTCATCTAGGTCCTCGCCTCTGGTGAAGCCAAGAGGATTCAGCTCAACGTCCTGGCCCGGCAGGGCAAGTCCGTCAAGCATCAGTGTGATGGTGGTGGGGTACTTCGGGTTTTCTTGGAACACAGCCACATAAGTGCCAGCCCCGTTTAGACCACCAACCCGGTCAGGGTTGAGTGTCAACTCGTCAGTGATCGGCGGGTCACTGAAATAGTCGTCCCCATCAGCGAACCA